>NZ_JBHXJK010000103.1:15261-30886 GCF_042723255.1 Amycolatopsis thailandensis | reverse complement strand
CCTGTGTGTTCTGGTGGTCTCGGTTTTGTTTTAACTTGTCAGGTGCGGGGTCGACGGTGGAGGATTTGGGACGGTGGACGTCCCGAATCCTCCACCGTCGCGCGAGCCGCCGTGGTCTCGGACCGACACGGACCTGGCACCCGACAGGACCCCCTGATGAAGCTCACGACCCCTCGTCGACCGCCCTGCTCAGTTTCCCGAGGGCGTCGTCGTACCGGTGGCGGTCGAACCGGAACGGTCCGAACCCGGTGTAGTCGCGTGCTGGACGGTGGGGTTGCTCGAAGGCGTCCCAGATCACCAGGTCGTCGGTCGTGGTGATCCGGGCCAGGAGCGGCCAACAGCCCCACTCGCCGCACTCGCACCCCAGCAGCGGAGTCTTCGCGTCGCCGGGCCTCCCGTGGAAGTGGTCTTCCATCGGACCGAACCGGAAGAACTGCGGGACGAGCCCGCCGTAGGCGTCGCCCGACGGTCGCATCCCGGCGTCGGTCTCGAACTTGTCGATCAAGTCCGTCAGCGGGGTGCCATCGACGCGCGGCACGACCTCGAGCACGCCACGCTCGTCGCGAGGCCGATAGGAGAACTGGACCTCATTCTGATCGATGTCCTGGACGTCGCCGGTGCGCCACATCGTGATCGTGTACTGCTCGGTCAGGGGAGTGGCGTCGACAAGGGCTTCGAAGTCGTCGGACGACGTGTACCGGTGGAGTATTTCCTGCCGGCGCGCGGAAGCGGCGTCGCGGCCTTGGTGTTCGACGGCGATGGAATACGTTCCTGGTTCGACGTCGATACCGATGGTGCTGCCGGTGGGTGAGCCGAGCGCGAGTTGTCCGGTGGGGCATTCCAGGTGCAGGTGAGGAATGTCGGTGGTCGTGTGCGGTGCGGTGTCCTGGATGGTGACGGTGATGCCGACGGGAAGAAGGTCCTGCGTGACGGAGATGACGAGTGTGTAGCCGTCCGACGCGGCGATGTTCCGTGCGGCGTCTTCGAGGCTGGGGGATCCGGGGCCCGCGTCCTTGTCTTGATCGTTGAGGGTGATCAGGCGGTAGTCGGGGACGGTGATCATCCGGTGCGTGGCGAGCGGGCGGTCATCGGGCATGAGGGTGATTGTGGCGTGTGCCGATGGTGCGGCGAACCAGGAGTCGCCTCATCGCGCGGCGGCCGCGTACTCCTTCAACACCAGGGCGTTCGCGGCTTCGCGGACCGGGCGGGCCATTTGTTCCAGGACCCGGTTGCGGCCGGGGAGGTACGGCATGAGCTTGATCATCCGGGTGTTGATCCAGGCGAACATCCGCGACCGCGGGATGATCCCGCGCAGGGCCGTCTCCGCCAGGGCTTGGTTCTTCTCGATGTAGGGGCGCATTTCCGCCTCGTAGCGTGAAAATGCCACCGAGAAGTCGCCCTGCGCGGCGGCGAGTTCGCCCACCAGGACGTAGGCACCCGTCAAGGCGAGACTCGTGCCCTGGCCGGAGGCGGGGGAGGGGCAGTAGCCCGCGTCGCCGACGAGAGTGACGCGGCCCGCCGAAAGGTGGTCCAGGTGGATCTGGCACACCGGGTCGAAGTAGAAGTCGTCTGCCTGACGCATCGCGTCGAGCAGTTCCGGGATCTCCCAGCCCAGTTCGGCGAACTGGGTGGCCACGAAGTCCTTCTGGCTTTCGACGTCCCGGTGGTCGTAGGTCAGCGGCGGCGCGCTGAACCAGAACGCCGCCTTCGCGTCTTCGGCGCGCGCGGTGCTGTAGACGTTGACCATTTTGCCGGCCGCCGCCGAGTGCAGCAGCTCCCAGCGGTCCAGCGCGAACGTGTTGGGCACGGTCGAGATCGAGATGTAGGCGTCGAACCGGCGCAGGAAGTCTTCTTTCGGTCCGAACGCCAGCGCGCGGACGCCGGAATGCAGGCCGTCGGCGCCGACGACCAGATCGAACCGGCGCGGCTCGCCGTTGGCGAACGTCACCAACACTCCGTCGTCCTGGTGGTCGAGGCCGGTGATCCAATCGCCGAAGAGGTATTCGGTGTCGTCGCGGGTGTGCTCGTAGAGGATCTTCGCGAGGTCGCCGCGCAGGATCTCGGTGTCGTCGCCGTGGCGGAAGCCGAAGGTGTCGGCGTCCAACGTGGCGACCTCCTTGCCGCGCTTGTTCACGAACGCCGCACCTCGCATGTCGGTGCTCGCCGCCTGAACGCTTTCGAGCAGGCCCATCCGGCGGACCACGTCGACGGCGACACCGCGGATGTCGACCTTGTAGCCGCCCTCACGCAGGCTCGAGGCTCGTTCGACCACGGTCGGGCGGAAGCCGTGGTGGTTCAGCCACCAGGCGAGGGCGGGGCCGGCGACGCTGGCGCCGGAGATGAGGATTTCGCGGTTCGTCTTCATGTCCGGCAGCGTGGACGGCGCCGCTGACCGTTCACGAACCGAGCGTGAACCGCCGCTGACCGGACGTCCGGATCGCCTGTTCAGGAGGTGTTTCGCGACCTCGTTCAAAAGCGTCGGAGTACCCGGCCGCACCGATGCGCGCTTGCACTCGGGCAGTGATCGCGTCGACGTCGGCGTCCCCGATGACCGGTTCGCCGCGCAGCCCGACGGCGACGCCCAGCAGGAACGCGGCGCGCTCGTCTTCGCCCCGTGCCGCGAGCACCCCGGCCAGCCCTTCGATCGCCTGGGCCGCGCCCGGCAGGTTCGCGTACTCGAGCGCGGTGGCGAGTGCCTCCTGGTGCAACTCGGTCGCCTCGTCGAGGTTCCCCTCGGCGGCCGCCGTCCAGCCGAAGCCGGTGTACAGGAGGATTCGCGTCTCCCCGCCGGTCACCGGATCGACGGTCGAGCCGAGCGCGGAGCCGTACCACCGCCGGGCCGCGGCGAGGTCGCCTGAGCGCCGGGCGACGTCGCCCAGTCCGCCGCGGGCCCGGGCGAGCGTCAACGGTGTTCCCGCGGCGCGGGCTTGCTCGACGGCTGCTTCGTAGTCGGGCCTGGCGGCTTCGGCGTCCCCGGCCCGGAGTACGCCTTCGGCGCGGCGGCAGAGCAAGTCGGCGGTGTCTTCGACGGCGCCGAGCGCGCCGGCCAGCCGGATCGATTCGTCCATCAGTTCGCGGAACCGCGGGTGGTCGCCGCGCCAGTCCGCGAACTCCGCCAGCTTTTCCAGCGCGCTCGCCTGGCCCCAGCGGTCGCCCAGGGCGCGGAACCCGTCCCTTGCCGCCGAAAAGTGTGACTCGGCTTCGGTGATCCGCCCGCGGTACTGCGCGCCGAGGCCGTCGCCGATCCGCGCGAACGCCTGAGACCAGGCATCGGGGCCGATCCTCGCGGCCAGCCGTTCGCCCTCTTTCGCCTTCGTGCGTGGCGAGAACGCCCACAGGAGGAAGAGGTACGGGTGGCGCAGCGGCTCGTCGGACGACCGCAGGATCGGTTCGACGCCGACGTCCGTGGCCGACGCGTGGATCAGGCAGAGGACGTACTCCTCGGCCAGTCCCGGCGGCGGTTCCGGGCCGATGGCGGCGAGAACGGCGTCCGCGAACGGGGTCGCTTGGCTCCGCAGCCCGCGCAGCCACCAGTACCAGGTCAAGGACGCGATGAGCCGTAGCGCGGTTTCCGGTGCTTCGGTGACGCTCCAGCGCAGCGCGGCGTGCAGGTCGGCGTGTTCGGTGGTCAGCTCCGCCAACGCCGTCAGCTGGTCAGCGCCACGTAGTCGCGGCTCGGCCGCGTGGGCGAGATCGAGGAAGTATTCCGCGTGCGCCGCGCGCCGGTCGTCGCCCTGGTCGCCGCAGAACGCCCGGATGGTTTCCGGCATCCGGTACCGGCGACCGTCGAATTCGACGAGGGACTTCTCGACGAGGCCGGCGAGCAAGCCGTCAGTGTCGGGGACCGAACACACTCGCTCGACAGCGTCGAGCCGGGCTCCTCCCGCGAACACCGCGAACCGGCCGGCCAACAGCCGTTCCCCGGGGTCCAGGAGATTCCAGCTCCATTCGACGACGCCGCGCAGCGTCCGGTGCCGCGGCTCGGCGGTCCGCTCGCCACGGGACAGCAGCCGGAAGCGGTCGTCGAGCCGGTCGGCGACGTCGTCCGCGGACATCGATCGCAGGCGGCCGGCGGCGAGCTCGATCGCCAGCGGCAGACCGTCGAGAGCGACGCAGATCCGCCTGACCGCGACCGGATCGGGGACGACGCCGGGCGCCACCGCCGCGGCCCGCTCGGCGAACAGCCGCTCCGCGGCCTCGTCCGCCAGCGCGCCGACCGGCACCAGCCTCTCTCCGGTCAAGCCCAATGCCTCGCGGCTCGTGGCGAGCACCCGCAGGCCCGCGCACTCGCCGATCAGCCGCCGGACCAGGTCCGCGACCTCGGCGATTACGTGTTCGCAGTTGTCGAGGACCAGCAGCAGCGGCCGGTCGGCGAGCCCCGCGGCCAGGCGGTCGGCAGGCTCCGGTGCCGCGCCCGGCACGAGTACGCCCTGTTCGCGCAGCCCTAGCGCGGAGAGCACCGTTCGCGCCACGTCAGTCGTCGCGGCCAACTCGACGAAACACACTTCGCCTGACCTACGTGGTGCGACTGCGACAGCCAGCCGGGTCTTGCCCGCGCCACCTGGCCCGGTGAGCGTGACAAGCCGGGAATCACACAAGGCCTCGGCCAGCAGGCCGAGCTCCGCGTCGCGGCCGACCAGCCCGGTGAGCGGCACCGGCACGCGCCGGGCCGGGACAGGTGCGGCGCCTCGGAGGGCCGCCAAGTGCGCCTCCGCGAGTTCCGCCGCCGGTTCGGTGCCGAGTTCGTCGGCAAGGCGTTTCCGTATCTCGGCGAACACGGCCAACGCCTCGGCGGTACGGCCGCTGCCGGTCAACGCCCGCATGAGCCTGCCGGTGAGCCGCTCACGGAGCGGGTGCTCACGGGTGAGCTCGCGGAGTTCGGCGACGAGCCGTTCGTGATGACCGAGCGCCAGCCTCACCTCGGCGTGATCCTCCACCGCGGCCAGATGCGACTCGGCCAGCCGGGCCGCGCTCGGCGCGTCCGCGAGCCCGTCGAACGCCGGCCCACGCCAGAGAGCCAAAGCCTCGGCGAAGAGTTCGTGCGCGACAGCCGGGTCCGGAGTCTCGCGCGCCTGAGCGGTGAGCCGTTCGAACCGGTGGACATCGACGTCCTCGGGATCGACGGCCAGCCGGTAACCGGCGGCCGTGAATTCGACCAACCCGTCGGGTGCCCCACCATCCCGCAACCGCCGCCGGAGCCGCGAAACCTGGGATTGCAACGCCTCCGCGGCTCCGTCGGGCGGGTGGTCGCCGTGCAGTCCGTCGATCAGCCGCCCGGCGGAAACGACACGCCCGGCGTCGAGCGCCAGGAGCGCGAGCAACCCGCGCAACTGCGGACCGCCAAGGGCGACCGGGCTCCCGTCAGGTCCGAGGGCTTCGACCGGCCCGAGAATGGTGAACTGCACGCCGTCGATTCTGGACCCAGGCCGCGAGCTCCGGGTCGATCGGCCCTCCTCGGGGTGTAGGGACGCTCAGGTCCCTACACCCCTCGCGGGTTACGGCTTGATGTAGAGGTCCCAGGACCAGGCCGACGCCGAGCAGAAGTAGTCCGACCATCGGCCATTCTGCTTGCCGAAATAGCCGTTGATCTGGCAGTCGCCCTCTTCCGACCAGCTGGACTCGTAGTGGTACCTCGGGTCGACGCCCGCGCTGGCAGGCTGCGCGAACGCGATCGTCGAGGCCAGCGCGCCCACGACGGCGGCGGTCGCCGCGATCTTCATCTTCACTTGTGGATCCCCAGTTCTGTTTGGAACGCGTACGCGTATAAACAATCATGAAACGGACGCGCTTGTCTGCCGAACGGGTGATTCAGCGGCCGGTCCAGTCAGGCTTCCCTCTCGCCAGGAACGAGCGCACCCCGATGGCGAAGTCCTCGCTGCCGAACACCGTGGAGACCACGTCCTCGTCCGGCACCAGCAGGCGTCGCCGCATGCGGCGGACGATCTCCTTGGCGGCCCACTGCGTCAGCGGCGCACCTCGCCGGAGGTCGGTGAGCACTCGATCGACGGTCTCGTCCAGCTCATCCGGTGGCGCCAGTTCGCTGAGCAGTCCCGCGCGTTCGGCGGTCTCGGCGTCCAGCAGGCGCCCGCGGAGCAGCAGGTCCAGCGTCGCCCCCGGGCCCACATGTCCCATGAGCAGGGAGATCGTGTTGGCGGACAAGCAGTTCCCGAGCGTTCTGGCGATCGGGACGCCGAAGCGGGCGCTGGTGTCCGCGACCCGCACGTCACACGCGGCCGCGAGGGCCAGTCCACCGCCCGTGCAAGCTCCGCGGATCACGGCGACCGTCGGTTTCCGGACGGCTTCCAGCCTGTCGACCACCCGCGCGATCGACGTCTCGTAATCGACTCCGTCCTGTCCGGTGTGGAACTCGGCGAACTGCCGGATGTCCGTTCCCGCGACGAACGCCTTGTCCCCGCCGCCCCGCAACACGAGCACTCGCACGGCGGGATCGGCGTCGGCCTGTTCGCAGGCCGCGTGCAGCCCTTCGTACATGGCGAAGGTGAGCGCGTTGCGGGAATCGGGCCGGTCGAAGGTCACTGTCAGCACGCCGTCGTCGAGTTCGACGAGAAGATCGTCACCGGGGTCGGCGACGGGCTTCGGCGCGAACTCGGCGAGCACTTTTTCGGTGTGCTCACCGAAATCCGGCCCGGCGGTTTCCCGGCGGGTGGGTGTGCGGGAGAAACGCATGGGCGAGCCGAGCTGGCGTACCTGCCCGGCGGCCGGGTGTCCGGTGTCCCAGAAGTACCCGCGCTGGGTCAGGTGCTCGTCGGTGAACACGTCGGTGTGGTCCGAGATCGGCGCGCACGGCACCCCGGCCGCGACCAGCGACGTGACGAGGTCGGCGGTGGTGCGCTCCCGGGTGGTGCGCTCGATGGCCGGAATCAGTTCGCCGCGCAGTTCGAACCGCGAGGCACTGCTTTCGTAGCGCGGATCGTCGTACAGGTCCTCCCGGCCGAGCGCCTTGGTGAACGCGGCCCAGGTGTTCGGCGTGATCGCCCCGACGGTCACCCAGCCATCGGCCGTCTCGACCGCCTGGTACGGCGCCTGCGCTTGATGCGCGGTGCCGTGCCGTTCCCCCGGCTCACCGGTGGCGAAGTAGCGCCCGGCCTCCCAGACCGCGAGCGAAACCCCGGACTCCAGCAGGGAAACGTCCACGTGCTGGCCTTCACCGGTGCGGTCGCGGTGGCGCAGCGCCGCTGTCACCGCCAGTGCCACGTACAGCCCGCACGTCAGATCGCAGATCGGCACGCCGACCTTCGCCGGCCCGGCGCCGGGATCGCCGGTCACCGACATCAGCCCGGACCGGGCCTGCGCCATGATGTCCAGCCCCGGCTGGTCGGCCAGCGGGCCGTCCTGCCCCCAGCCGGAAGCCGACGCGTAGACCAGCCCGGGGTTCTCGGCCAGCAGTTCGTCCGGGCCGAGGCCGAGGCGACGCATCGCGCCGGGCCGCAGGTTCTCCACCACCACGTCCGCCGCCGCGGCCAGCCGGTGGAACGCCGCCTTTCCCTCCGCTGACTTCAGATCCAGTTCGACGGCTTCCTTGTTCCGGTTGAGCCGCAGGAAAGTACTGCTCACCCCGCCGACGAACGGACCGGTGGCGCGGACCGGGTCGCGCGCTTCGCGCGACTCGACCTTGATCACCCTGGCGCCGAGATCGGCCAGCTGTGCCGTGGCGAACGGCGCCGCGAGGAAAACACCGACCTCGACCACCGTTACGCCGTCGAGCGAGCCTGTCATTCCTGCCTCCCGATCCTCCGGAACTATCCGCATGGTGGAATATGGCTATCGCAATATGAATTTTAGCCTGGTGTCCCGGGTGTGGTCGAGTTCGGAAGTGGTGCGACTTCCGAATGCGGCCAGGCGACGTTGTTTCTCGCCTTTCCCGGGAATTCATCTTGCCGACACGACGGCCGATTCCCCAAAGGGCAGACTTTCGTCCTTTGATTGACCGGCGCCGACGTATTCGACCATGCTCGAATGCCTACCACGTGCGCTGGAGGGAAACCTGTGGCTTCCGAGGAAATGCGAAATCTGCGTCATCGGGTGGCGGGGGAATTCCTCGGGCGACCGGGTATAACCGGTGTCGGTGTCGGCGCGAAGATCGTCGACGGGCAGCCGACCGGACAGGTCGCCGTCACGGTCTTCGTCCGGGAGAAACTGCCTCGAGCCGCGCTCGACGCCGCCGACTTGGTGCCCGCCGACGTCGGTGGGGTGCCGACGGATGTGCTGGTGCTACGCGATCCCCGGCCGGCGGTCGAGCCGATCGGCACCGTGTACCCAAAGGACGAACACACCTTCGTGGACAATGATCGGCACCGCCCGATCATCGGTGGGGTTGTCATGAATGGCAGCCTCATGGAGGGCAACGTCGGCACGCTCGGATGCCTCCTGCGCGCCGTGCAGGACCCGAACCAGGTTTACGCTCTTACGTGTCACCATGTTCTTTCCCAGGTCGATCCGCGGTACAACGACAAGGGCCAGGTTTACGACCTAACGGTGGCACACGGGCCCGTCGTCGGCACGACAGTGTGCGGGCAGAGCGACTTGAAGCCCCAGTCGACGTGCGCGGAGGGAATCTTCGGCCGCTACGCGGGCGGTGCGGAGAACGCGGACTGGGACGCGGCGGTGGCTCGGCTGGACGGCGGCACCAGCTATCGCTACGACCTGCGCCGCTCCAGTGTGGCCGCCGGGGAGGATCCCGGGGACGACGACGTCGCCGTGACGGGAATCGCGCCGCCTCCGACCGATCAGCAACTCGCGGCACGCAGCTACTTCGTCCGTAAACGTGGTGCGCGGACCGGGTTCACCGGTGGGTTCGTCATCGCCGCGCACTGCGAGATCCTCTTCCCGGGCCCGCCGCCGGACGGTGGCGCCACGCGGGTGTGGGCGCGCGACGCGCTGGTGATCGCCCCGCATCCGAATCCGCAGGTGCCTGCCGAGGAGCACAACCATTACCTGGCGGAGGGCGATTCCGGGTCGGTCACCGTGGACACCTCGAACCGCGTCCTGGGCCTCAACTTCGGCCGCGCGCTCGCCGGGGTGATCAAACCGTCCTTGACGAATCCACCGGAACGCACGTACTTCGGCCTTGCCTTCCCGATCACCACGGTGTTGAACAAGCTCGCCGGCCTCGGGCTCGACCTGACCGTCGGCACCGCGACCGAGCCGGGGCAGACGCATACCGTACCGGGCAGGCCGACGGTCACCACCGTCGTCGACGGCGAGCGGGTGGTCGTGCCCGTTCCGGCTCCCGCCGCGGTGGCAACCGTGGTGGGAGCGGCACCGCCGGGTGCGGGGCGACTCGCCGCCGACCTCGCGGAAACGCCCGGTGGCCGCGAACTTCTGGACTTCTGGCGGACCTACGCGCCGGAACTACGGCGTCTGGTGAACGCCGACCGGCGGGTCGCCGCGGCGTGGCATCGCAGCGGTGCGTCGGCGGTCTACCAGGTGCTGTTGCGTGGGCTGAGCGACCAAACGTTGACCATCCCGGCGACGGTCAACGGTCAGCCGTTGCGTCAGTGCCTCGACAGGCTGTACGACGCCCTGCGTGCGGCGGCGGGGGAGCAGTTGAGGGCGGCGCTGGACCGGTTGCGGCGAAGAATTCCCGATCTGGCCGGATCGACGTATCCCGAGCTCATCACCGCACTGTCCCATCCGGCGGCCGAAGCACAGGTGCGGCATGGACACTGACTCCGAGTTCCACGCCGCCGTCCGGCGGGCAGAGAAGACATTGCTCCGGATACCCGGCGTGCACGCCGTCGGCGGCGGAGCGAAACGCACCGGTGGCGTCAATCAGGGGTTTCTGGCCATTCAGGTGTATGTCGACCGCAAGCTTCCGTTTTCCGAGGTGGCACCCGACGAGCGCGTTCCGTCCACTATGGAGGGGTATCCGACGAACGTCGTCGCCATGACCAGCCGGCGGTACGCGGTCCTGCCGCAGCCCGCGCCGGGCGAGCCACTGGGTAAACGGGAGCCGCCCCCCGACGTCGACATGCAACTCGCGGACGAGGTACTGGCGGGTGGCGGGCCGATCACCGGCCGGATCGACGACCAGAGCCGAGGCAGCATCGGACTCCTCATGGAGGACGTCGCTGCTCCTGGCAAGAAGATCTACGCGCTGACCTGTTTCCACTCCCTGTGCAAACTCGACGGAGTCGAAAACAAGCAGCAGGTCATCGAGGCCCCGGTGCGGGAGAAAACCGTTGTCGGACAAGTGGACCCGAACGGGAACTGCTCTTCGTCGCACTGCTGTAACGACGGGTACGGCGAGTTCTGGCAGGGCGACTTCGTCCCGCACAGCTGGCGGGACATCGCACTGGTCCGGCTCCGGCCGGGCACGAAATACTTCGGCGGCATCAAGGATCACCTTCCCATCAAGGGAATCGCGCCGAACCCCACAGAAGCGCAATACCGCGACGACAGTTATCTCGTCCGCAAGTACGGGAACAGAACGGGTGAAACCGGGGGCAGGATCGTCCACTTCGTCAGCAACCCCGCCGCCGGACCGGTCGCGCAGTTCATCGTGGTGCCACACATTCCCCCGGGCACGCCACCGGACGCGGTGTACTTCGGCATCCCAGGGGACTCCGGCGCCGCCGTGGTGACCCCCGACGTCCGGGCTATGGGCATCGTGACGGGCGTGGCGGAGTTCGAAGCCAAGGAGTTCTTCCCCGAGACACCGGGGAAGGTGAACGGAACGCTTGTGGCGCCCCTCAACGCGATCATGATCCAGCTCCGCGACAACGTGACTCCCAAGTACAACGTCACGCCGGTGCTGGCCACCAGCCCGGCGGACATCCGGACCGTGCCTGCCAACCTGACCGCGTTGTTCGACGGCGAAGAGGTCCCGGTGCGGATGCCGAGTGCCGCCGCCGCGAGGCAGGACACTCCGCTGCGGCCCACCGAGATCGGCGTCCGGGTGCGGGACGACCTGTCCGCCAGCCCGTTCGGGCGGGAGCTGGTCGCGTTCTGGGAACGGCACGGCGCCGAACTCGTGAACCTGGTCAACCATGACAGGCAGGTGATCGCGACCTGGCACCGCAGTGGCGCTTCGGCCGTCTACCAGCACCTCGGCAGGCTGCCGGACGTCGACGCGGCGGCCCGGCTTCCCGTCACGGTCAACGACGAGCCACTGGCGGACTGCGTCACGCGGATGCACGCCGTCCTCGCCCGCCGGGGCAGCGACGGGCTACGGGCGGCGCTCGACGACCTGGTCCCTCGGCTACCCGAGCTGGCGGGCCTGAGCTACCCGCGAATCCTCGCCACCTTCGACGCGACAAGGGTGTGAGCATCCATGGCGGACAGAGCGGGCACGGTGGAACAGCTGGCACTCGAACTCGCCAGGGCGATCGCCGCGCTCGGCGACCGGATGGTCGGCGAACGGCTGCTGGACCTGCTGGCCGAGCTGGGTACCGTGTTCCCGCCCGCGTTGGTGACGAACGCGCAGGTGCGGGCCGCGCAGGACTCCGTGGCAACGGTGACGAAGACGATGGCCCCCGCCGCTGCCGCGCTGGAGTCCGCGATCGCCTCGGGCAACACGGCCGAGATCGTCGCGCGGAGCGCGGAACTGCTGACCCGCTGCGGTCAGATCGGGCAGAGCTACCTGGCGCTGGGCACGGCCATCGGCACGGTCGGCCCGACCCTGCCCGGTGTGCCCGCGCAGCAGGTCGCCGATCTGGTGGCCGACCTGCCTCGAAAGCTTCTCGACCTGGCCATCCTGCACATAGTTGATCCGGCCCACCGGCTGACCGGCCTGTTCGGATTGTTCGGCCTGGCGGAGGTGACCAGGCTCGATGCCGATCCGGCGAATCCGGCGAGCATCGATCACCAGCGAGTCCGGCTGCGCCTGGATCAGCTGCCGTCGATCCTGGTCGACCCGATCGGTCAGCTGGGTAAGCGTTTCGGCTGGGGTGGCCCGGTTCTGGACGGAGAGAAGCTGCTGAAGGCGCTGCGGGATCTTCTCGAAGCGGCGCGGCTGCCGGTGTTGTTCGTGCCCGCGGCGGGTGGACAGCCCGCCCGGCTGGAGGCCTGGGCGGTCGACCTCACCGTCGACGGCGACGGACTCGCGATCAGCGTCGTCATGCCGATCGGTGTCGAGGCGAACAAGTCGGTCGAAATCGTCGCACCACACTGGATCGCCGAACTCAAGGCCTCGGGCTTGCTGCCCGCCGGGACCACCGGTTCACTGCGGCCCCCGTTCCGGCTGACGCTGAAACCACCGGACGGCGCCGCGGAACTGCGCGGTGAGGTGTCGATCCGGGCCACCCCGCCGGAACCGATGCTGCTGCTGGGTGTCGCGGGCGGCAGCAGACTCGAAATCGGCGGCCTCGAACTGAAAGCCGGTCTCACACTGGCCTTCGCCGACGGCCAGGTGACCGGTGTACCCAGCATCCAGGGTGACCTGACCGGCGGCAAACTGGTGATCGACGCCGAATCCGCCGACGGGTTCATCAAGACCCTTTTCGGCGGCGCGAGTCTGGAGGCGGGGTTCGCCACCGGCTTCGCGTTCGACCCGGAGCACGGGCTGCGGTTCCACGGCGGCGCCGGGCTCAGGGTGCAGCTTCCGGTGCATCTGCGGATCGGCCCGGTCGACGTGCACGCACTTCAGGTCATCGCGACGCCGGGTCCGGACGGCGTGCCGGTCGAACTGTCCGCGAACCTCACCGCCGCCCTCGGCCCGCTGACGGCGGCCGTCGAACGAGTGGGCTTGACCGCCGACGTGAGCTTTCCCGAGGGTGGCGGCAACCTCGGGCCGGTCGACGTCGCGTTCGGGTTCAAGCCGCCGACCGGCGTCGGCCTGTCGATCGACGCCGGCATCGTCGCGGGCGGCGGTTTCCTGTACTTCGACCCGGAACGCGGCGAGTACGCGGGCGCGCTGGAGCTGATGTTCGCCGGTTTCATCGAGGTCAAGGCGATCGGCCTGATCACGACCAGAATGCCGGACGGCACGGCCGGGTTCTCGTTGTTGATCGTGCTCACCGCGGAGTTCGGGTCGGGTATCCAACTCGGGTTCGGGTTCACCCTGCTGGGGGTCGGCGGCATCCTCGGGCTGAACCGGCGGATGGACTTCGACGCGCTGCTCGAGGGCGTGGTCAGCGGGTCGATCGAGTCGGTGATGTTCCCGAAGGACGTGGTGGCGAACGCGCCGAGGATCATCAGCGATCTGCGGAAGTTCTTCCCGCCGGAGAACGACAGGTTCCTCGTCGGGCCGATGGCGAAGATCGGCTGGGGCACGCCGACGCTGGTCAGCGTTTCGCTCGGGGTGATCGTCGAGATCCCGCCGGGCAACATCGCGATTCTCGGCGTGCTGGAGTGCATCCTGCCCAGCAAGGACCTGCCGCTGCTGGTGCTGCGGGTCGATTTCATCGGCGCGTTGCAGGTCGACCGGTCACGGCTGTGGTTCTTCGCGAAGCTGTTCGACTCCCGCATCCTCACCATGACCATCGACGGCGGCATGGGCCTGCTCGTCGACTGGAGCGACAACCCGAACTTCGTGTTGTCCGTCGGCGGGTTCCACCCCGCGTTCACCCCGCCACCGCTGCCGTTCCCGGTGCCGCCGCGGCTGTCGGTCGACATCATCAACATGCCCGGCCGCCTCATCCGGGTGTCCGGCTATTTCGCGGTCACCAGCAACACCGTCCAGTTCGGCGCGAAAGCCGAGCTGCGGCTGGGGTTCGGCGGCTTCGGTATCGAGGGGCACCTCAGCTTCGACGCGTTGTTCCGGTTCTCCCCGTTCTCGTTCGTCGTGGAGATCTCGGCGGGGGTGTCGCTGCAGGCGTTCGGAGTCGGGTTCTTCAGCATCGACCTGTACTTCCAGTTGTCGGGCCCCGCGCCGTGGCAGGCGCGCGGTCGCGGTTCGATTTCGTTGCTGTTCTTCGAGATCTCCGCCGACTTCGACATCACGTGGGGCGAGGAACGCACCACCACGCTGCCGCCCGTCGCCGTGCTCGCGTTGCTGGAGGGGGAGATCCGCAAGCTCGACGGCTGGCAGACCCGGCTCCCCGCGGGCGGGGCCGACGCGCTGGTGACGCTCCGGCCGCTCGACCCGGGTGACGACCTCGTGCTGCATCCCTTGGGCAGCCTGTTCATCCACCAGCGGGCCATCCCGCTCGACGTCCGGATCGACCGGGTCGGCGCGCAGCGGCCCAGTGACGGCAAAAAGTTCACCGTCACGCCCGTGGTCGGCAGCGGACTGGTGCGACGGTCGGTGACCGGTGACCAGTTCGCCATGGCTCAGTTCCAGGACATGGACGACGCGGCGAAGCTGTCCCGCCCCGCCTACGAACACCAGGACGCCGGGCTCGAACTGGTGGCCGCCGACGGCGCGCTCGCGTCACCGAGGGTGGTGCGGCGCAGCGCCCGCTACGAGATGTCGATCATCGACAACGAGGCGCCGTCGGAACCTCCGGCGGGTTTCGCCGTGCGAGTGGCCCGCACCGGGCCGAAGCTGTACCGGCCACCGCCCGCGGTGTTCACCCAGCTCCTGGCGAACAGCAGCACCGCGCGGTCCTCGTTGTCGCGGCAGGAGGCGCTGCGGCGGCAGCCGTTCGCCGCCGAAGACACCGTGCAGGTCACCGGTGACCGGTTCGTGGTCGCGTATTCGCGGAACAACCACCAGGCGTTCCCGCCCGGGACCGCGTCGAGTTTCCGCAGCGCCGCTTCCGCCGAGGACGCCATGGCGGCCTGGATCTTCGCGGATCCGTCACTCGCCGGGCAGCTGCACGTCTTGCGGCAGGCCGAGGCAAGCGGCGTGCCTGCCGAACCGGGCGTGTGGTCAGCGGCCGGGTCCCCACCGGCCGCCGTGTCCGGGACGGAGGCCGTCCGGCTGAACGGCGGCGCGGTGCTCGTGGCGGGTGGCGCGGACGCCACCACCACGGCGGTCGCCACGACGTCGATGTTCGACCCGGTCTCGCGGACCTGGGCGACCGGGACCGCGGCGCTGTCGGTGGCACGACGCGGGCACACCACCACGAAGGTGACCGGTGGCCGGGTCGTCGCGGCCGGCGGGCGCGGTGCGGACGGTGCTCTGCTGGCGTCGGCCGAGGTCTTCGACCCGGCGACCAGCGCTTGGACCACCCCGGCGAGTGGGCTCGCGGCGGCGCGGACCGGTCACACGGCCACGTTCGCGGCAGGCAAGCTGCTGGTCGCCGGTGGCACAGGCGTTCGGGGCGCGGCGCTGGCATCGGCCGAACTGTTCGATCCCGCCAGGTCGGCCTGGACCGCGGCCGCGCCGATGAATCACGCCAGAACCGGCCACGTCGCCGTACCGCTGGACACCGGCGCGGTGCTCGTCGTCGGCGGCGCGACCGGCGATCGGGCCCTCGCGTTCTGCGAGCTGTACGACCCGGCCGAAGGAACGTGGACGGCGACCGGCGAGCTGCTCACCCCGCGCAAGGGCCACCAGGCGACGCTGCTGCCGGACGGCCGGGTGCTGGTCACCGGCGGCGACGCCGTGCCCACTGTCCCGTACCGGGTCGAGAGCCTGGCGTCGGCCGAGGTGTACGACCCGAAAACCGGGGCCTGGACACGGGTCGCGGATCTGCCGGGGTCCGGACGCAGCGGGCAGCGGTGCTGGCTCTAATACTCATCTGTCGCTGGCGACGAAGGGGCAAGAGTTGTTCTCGGG
>NZ_JBHXJK010000103.1:0-15251 GCF_042723255.1 Amycolatopsis thailandensis | reverse complement strand
CGGCGCCCGTGTTTACCCCCCCAAACCCGGGCCCGCCCCCGGGGGGGGCCGTCGGGGGGGGGCCCGCCGGCCGCGGGCATCGCTGCGTCCGGACCCCGCACGGCGCGGTGGTCGTCGGTGGCGTCGGCAGACCCCGCGCCGTCGCCGGATACCGGGACGCCGTCTTGTTCGACGCGACGTCCGGCACGTGGACGACGACCGGCGCCCTCACCACCGGGCGCTGGGACTTCCCGGCACTCGACCTGGCCGACGGCCGGGTGTTCGTGGTGGGCGGCCGGGCGCTGTCCGGTCCCGCCGCGCCGTCGGCGGCCGAACTGGCCGTCACCGCCGAGATCTATCTGCCATGAGAGGAAACCCTCGATGACCACCGTCATTCTCGCGGCCGACGCGTGGTCGGCCGCTCCCCAGTACGCCGTGGCCGCGTGCTGGCACGGCCAGCACGACACCGCTGTCGTGCTGAAAGACGCCACGAAGGTCCTCGTCGCCGGCGGCGCGGACGCGGCGGGGGTGAGCCTGAGGCAGAGCGCCGTCTTCGATCTGACGGCCGGGACCTGGAAGGCGACCGCACTGCTGGGTGCCGCCCGGCAACTCCACACACTCACGCCGCTGCCGAACGGAAAAGCGCTGATCACCGGCGGCCGGGTCGGACCCGCCGGGGCGCCGCTGAACACCGCCGAGGTGTTCGACCCGGAGGCGAACTCCTGGCAGAACGTCGCCCAGAACATGGCCGACGGCCGCTGGGGGCACAGCGCGGTGCCGCTCTCGAACGGGAAGGTTCTCGTCGCGGGCGGCATCGGTGCCCGGCCCGGCGGCGGGCTGATGGCCTTGCGGTCGGCCGAGGTGTACGACCCGGTCGCCGGGACCTGGACCGCCGTCGAGCACGGCATGACCGACGCCCGCGCCAGGCATACGGCGGTCGGTCTGCAGGGCGGCGCGAAGGTGCTCGTGTGTGGCGGAAGCGTGCCGATCGGTGCCGCCGACGACGCGGATCTGGCGTTCTGCGAGCTGTACGACACGGCGACCGCGAAGTGGCAGCCGACCGGCAGCCTGCGCCATCCACGCAGTGGGCACGCCGCGACCGCGTTGTCGGCCACTACCGTCCTGATCGCCGGAGGCCGGGCGCCGGGAGCGACCGCCGAGGGGTTCGACCCGTTCGCCCGCGCCACCGCCGAGGTGTACGACCTCGCCGCCGGAGCGTGGCACGACGTCGCCGCCATGCCGGCGGGCCGGGCGGCGCACCGCGCGGTCGCGATCGCCGAAGGGAAAGTGCTGGTGGTGGGTGGCTCCGACCACCCCGCCAACGAGACCGGATATCGCGGCGCGCTCCAGTTCTCGGCCGGCGCCTGGACCCCGTATGCCGGGCTGCTCGAAGGCCGGTGGGCGTTCTCGACGGCGGCGTCGGGCGCGAAGGTGCTCGTCGCGGGCGGCATCACCAGGACCGGGCTCGCGGCCGCGGAGAAACCGGTCGAGCTGACCACGTCGGCCGAACGGAGCGGCGCATGACCGAGGGCGCTTACTCGTTCCTGCCCTGGCTCCGCGCGGGGTTGTCCACGAGGATCGTGGAACCGCCGGGGATCGAGCGGGCGACGATCCCGGTGCGGCTCGAACTGAACGGCGAGGCGCTGACCACGGGTGGCAAGCCGCCGCACGCGCCGGTCACGCAACCGGTGCAGCTCTACGGCCCGGGGGACGTGATCGGGGTGGATCCGCGTGCGATCTCAAGGACCGAGCCACAGCCGTTCTCGACGAACTTCGAGCCGAACTACCTGGCGCACATCGAGTTCTATCAAGAGGAGTTCGCCTGGCGCTACAGCCCGGACCTGCCCGACGCGACGACCCGGCGACTCGCCCCATGGCTGGCACTGATCGTTCTCGCCGATGGCGGCGAGTCGGGTGTGGGCGAGTTCGAGGAGGGCGTGGCCTCCGGCGAGCCCCTGCCGTTCATCGCCGTGACCGCGCCGGAGGCATTGCAACCGCCGGGAGAACTGGGTGCCTGGGCGCACGTCCACGTCAACGGCGCACTCGACGAGCCGCTGGCCATCGACGACCCGCGCGCGATGGGCACGTCGCTGTCGAACCTCGGCAAGGTCCTGCGGGACGCCCCGGACAGCGCCTGCTGCCGGGTGGTCTGCCCTCGCCATCTGAAGGCCAACACGGCTTATCACGCGTTCCTGGTGCCCGCGTTCGAAACGGGACGACAGGCGGGACTTGGCTTGATACCCGCGAACATTCGCGCGACGACAGCGAGCTGGGGGCCGGGGGAGAGGCCGCTGGCCGGTCGGCTCCCGTACTACCACCGCTGGTCGTTCGTCACGAGCACCAAGGGCGACTTCGAAGACCTGGTGCGGCTGCTGAAACCCGTCGAGGCCAAGGATCCCACCGGCCTGCGCGACATGGACGCCCATCGCGCCACCGACTTCGCCCTGCCGGAACTGACCACGCCCACGCGGCCGAGCGGGGTGCTGCGACTCGGCGGGGCACTGCGACTCGTCGACTCCGACAAGATCCTCGACGGCCACGAGAACTGGGACAACTACTACGGTCCCCAGCCGCCGCCCGCGCCACCGCTGCCGCCCATGCCGCCTTACCCGAACGAGTGGCAGCGGGCCATGGCCGGGCTGATCAATCTCGCCGAGAGCTACCAGCACCAACCGGCCGCTGCCGCGAACACCGAGCTGGCGGCGCAGGTCACCGACCTCGCCGGGCAGGTCGACCCGGTGATCACCCCGCCGTTGTACGGGCGCTGGCACGCGCTCACGCCCACGTTGATCACCCGGCCGGACGGCACCGCGATGCCACCGGCCGAGCTGCACAACTGGGTGCACCGGCTCAACCTCGACCCCCGCTTCCGGGTCGCGGCGCATTTCGGCACCAAGGTCGTCCAGGACCGGCAGGAAGAACTGATGGCCTCCGCCTGGGAACAACTCGGTGAGGCACAACGGGCCAACACCCGTATCCGGGCCGCGCAGCTGGCACGGGAAATCGGCAACGTCCTGCATGCCAAGCACATCACCCCGCAGGCCGGGGTCGTGCCGTCGGCAGCCGACGCGGAGCCGCTGCGCAACGGCCGGGCACTGACCCTCACCGCGCCCGCCCACCCGAAAGTCCTGGACGTGCCCGGCCGGGTCGCCGCCGCGGGCGAGACCCTCGCCGTCGGGTTCAAGGTCTCGCAGAGCCGCGTCGCGTCGGCGCCGGTTTCGCCGACGATGCGCCGCGTCACCCGACCTGGCGCGAGGTTGATGAAGACGCTCCGCACGTCACTCGACACTCTGGTGACCCGTATCGACGAAGCACAGGTCCACGCCGCGCCACCGCTGCGGACTCCGCCCGGTCTGGTCACGGCGGCGCAGCTTGCCGCGCGGCTGCCCGCGACGACCGCGGACGGTGTCCTCGCGCAGGCGTTGCGGGAGACACGCGACGGGTTCCGGGCTGCCGCCGCGAACGCCGCCGACGAGCGGCCGAAGCTCCACGTCACCGACACGACCACCTCGGTGGTGACCGGTTTGAACGCCGACACGACCGTGATGAACAACATCGTCGCGGCCATGAACCTGCCCGACCGCCTGGCCCCGGAGGACGGTGAGCTGGCCGAGGTCATGGCGTACCCGGTGTTCGACATGCCGATGTACGCCGACCTCGTGCGGATGTCGACCGACACGTTCGTGCCCAACCTCGGTCAGCTGCCGCCGAATTCCGTGACCCTGCTGGAGAACAACCGCCGCTTCATCGAGTCCTACCTCGTCGGCCTCAACCACGAAATGGCCCGCGAGATGCTGTGGCGGGAGTTCCCGACCGACCTGCGCGGCACGCCGTTCCGTCAGTTCTGGGATCCACGCACGGCACCGGCGAAGGCCGGGGAGAAACCCGCCGCACGACTGGAACGGCTGTACGACATCCCACCGATCCACCGGTGGGGACCGACCGCCCGGCTCGGCGAAAACCCCAATCCCAAGCCGAAGCCCGGCGATCCGCCGCGTACCGAAGACCTGGTGCTGGTGATCCGTGGCGAGCTGCTGAAGAAGTACCCGAACACCGTCGTCTACGCGCACAAGGCGGCGTGGCCGGATCTGCCGGGCAAGCCCGGCCAACCCGACAAGAGCGGCGAGCGCGAGCCGGCGAAGCTGCCGACCGGCGAGGACCCGCCGCACGACCTCGTACGCCTGCCGATCTACGAGGCCAAAGTCGAACCGGACATCTACCTTCTCGGCTTCGAGCTGGATGCCAAGGAGGCCCGCGGCAAGGGCGCGAACCTCGGCTGGTTCTTCGTGCTGAAGGAATGCCCCGGCGAACCGAGGTTCGGGGTCGACGAGGATCGGCCGGGCGAGGAGCAGCGGGTCGAGGTGTGGAACGACCTGACCTGGGGCCGGGTCGATCCGGGCGCTAGTGGGTTCATCCGGTTCGACACGGGTGCGCACGTCACGCTCGACAAGTTCAACGGCGACAGGGACGACCAGGAGAAAGGACTCCAGCGCCTCGACGACGAGCAGGTCAAGGTCTGGCATTCCGAGGTCAGTTCGGCCGACGTCGCCTACATCCTCTTCCAAGCACCGGTTCTGGTGGCCATGCACGCACAGGAGATGTTGCCGGATGACCCCGCTCAGCCTTGACTTCCCGGTGCTGCTCGGCCCGGTCCGGGTGGAAACCCGGTTCACGCCGACGCATTTGCTGATTCGCGTGTTCCCCGACGAGTGGTCGGTGAACAAGTTCGAGCCGCGGCCGACCCAGGCCGAGGTCTCGGCGCTGGACGCCTACTGGACGGCCATGTGGGCCTCGGGTGGGCAGCCGGTGGGGGAGCAGGCGGCCTGGCACGAACTGGTCGCGCGGATCCCGGCGGGCCGGGCGGGCTGGCTCGTGCGGGGCCGTGAACCGGGCAACCCGACCGAACGCCCATTGGGGGTCCCGGTCGGGACGACCGTGCTCGTGGTGGTGAGCCCGCAGCCGGTCCCCGCGGCCGACCGGACTCCCACCACCACGTACTGGACGGCCGTGTGGAAGGCGCACGGCGACCGCGGGAAACTGCGCGACGCCGAGATCGCGTTGCAGGCAGCCGTGGGAGCGAACCGGGCCGCCGCCATCCGAGGCCGCCGTCCGTCTGGTGTGGACAGTGCGCCGAACACGCCTGGGGACAACGTCGTCGTGGCGTTCCTCGTGCTGCCGACGCTGCCCGCCGACAAGATCGCGCCACAGTCGTGGACCGTGGCCGCGAAGGCGGCCTTGCTGCCCGACAAGTTCACTTTCTTCGGGTACGTCGGCGACAGGCGGGTTTTCGCGGAACCCGGTCTGCCCGTCCGGCAGGACCTCGCGGTCAGCCCGGACCCCAAGGAACCACCGGCCACCCAGCTGCGCATCAACGAGCAGGACGGCACCCTCTTCGTGCCGCCGGCCCTGGAGTGGCTCACCGACTTCGACAAGGCCGTCGGGGTGGGCATGGGCATCCGGATCAAACGCACTGCGGACTTCCCCGGCGGGCTCGATCGCCTTGTCGTGCTCGGGCTGCGTGAGCAGGCGACGCCGGAGGACAGCGCGGCCGCGTTCGGCAAGCTGCTCGAAGACCAGCTGCACAGTCCCGCCGGATTCGCGTTCCTGCCGCAGGGCACGCCGACCAACAACTCCGAGGAACTCCCCGCCGGTCAGGACCGGAAGACCGAAGCCGAAGCCGGTCTCGCCACCATCGCCGGCTTCACGGCCGCCGCGCCGGACTGGCGCACCAAGACCGACGGCGAGTGGTTCGCCGAACTGCTCGGCCTCGACCCGGCGAAGCTGGCCGGTGTGCCGAACGCGAAGGGCACCGACCGGCGTGACGCGCGGGCCGCTCACACCGCACTGTGGCCCGCGACCTGGGGGAACTACCTGCCCGCGTTGCTGAACGGCGTCCTCACCGGCGAGCAGATCGCGCAGACCCGGGAGTTCTTCCTCGCCAACGTGTCCGGCCGGGGGCCCTTGCCCACCGTGAAGATCGGCCGTCAGCCGTACGGGATCCTGCCGACGACAGCGTTCTCCAAGCTCGCCTGGCCGGCCACCACCCCGCATCGCACGGCTCTCAACGCCATACTCGCGACCGCCACGGCCGACTGGCGCACCGCGCTGAAACACGTCTCCAGCCTGGACAAACCGGGCGCCGATCGGCACCAGACGCTCCTCGACATCCTCGCACTGCACCCGACCTCGGCCGAATTCCGCTTCCGGTACGCGGAAAGCGCGGAGGCCATCGCCGGGCAGGCCGAGATGGACGCGGAACTGGCCCGGCTCACCTCGCCGTTGCGGGAGACGCTCACCAGGCTGGGTGTCTCGCAGGACACCGACCCGGACCTGCTGCGACGGCTGTTCGCCGACGACGCGCATCCACTGCTCGCGCCGGTGGTCGACGACCGGCCGCTGTCGGAGACGAAACCGATCCGGCCCTACACCCTCGACAAACGCGACTACCTGACCTGGCTGGCGACCAGCGACCTGAACACGATCCGCGAAGAACTGGGGTTCATCGACGACCTGCCGCCGGACGCGGTGCTGTACTCGCTCGCGCGGCACGCGGTCCTGCTGGGGTGGGCCGAAACCGCGCGCAGGCTCGCCCTGGCGACACCGGGCGCCGACGTACCGGACGTCCGCGACGCGCCGTTCGTGCACATCGGCCCCGCGGATCGGAGCGAGAGCCGCTACCGCACGCTGTATTCGACCGACCCTGCCATCGCCCAGGATCGTCCTGTGCACGAGCACATCCGGTCGATCATGGGCAGCCATCCCGCCACCGGGGAACAGACGGAACAGATCGAGGCGCTCAAGATACTGGCCACACTGCCGACGGCGCGCCTCGAGCGGGTGTTCGCCGAACACGTGGACTGCGCGACCTACCGGCTGGACGCGTGGCGACTCGGACTGGTCAACGAACGGCTGGCCGAACTGCGCTCCGGCCCCTCCGCGACGCGCGGCCTGCACCTCGGCGACTACGGCTGGCTGGAGCACGTCCACCCGAATACGGAGCCGGTCACGACCGTGAACGTCCCCGCTGACCTCACGGACGTGTTCGGCACCGACCCGATCCCACAGGACAGCCACAACGGCGGCTACATCCACGCCCCGTCGCCCGCTCATGCCCGCACGGCGGCGGTACTGCGTGCCGGTTACGTCGCGAACGCGGACCGGGGCAAGGAAAACGTGTTCGCCGTGAACCTCAGCTCCGAACGGGTCCGGCTCGCGCTGACCATCGCCGACGGAATGCGGCAGGGCCAGTCCCTGTCCGCGTTGCTCGGCTACCGGTTCGAACGCGGCCTGCACGACCGCCGGGCGGGCCTCGACGCGCTCGTCTCCGGGATGCGGCTGAGATTCCCGTTACGTGCCAACAAGATCGAGGAGACCAAGCCTTCGCCGGACGATCCTGCCGTGCCGACGAGCATCGAACAGGTCGAGGCCCGCAACGTCATCGACGGATTGAAGTTGCTACGGCGCGCGAACGAGCTGAGAGCAGCGCACCCGACGACCGAGAACGCCGACGACTATCCGTTCGGATACGACGACCTCAAGCCGGCCACCGGACAGCAGATCCTCGACATCCGCGCGGAGATCCGAGCGCTGCGAAACGTCCAGGACGCCGTGGCCGACCTGTCTGTCGCCGAGGGTACCCACCAGGCATTGCTGGGCAATACCGAACGCGCCTCCGCCGCGCTGGACGCCTACGCGAAGGAGGGATTGCCGCCCGCCCCGATGATCGTCGAGACACCTCGCAGCGGCACCACCCTGACTCACCGGCTGGCGGTGCAGTTCACCCCCGGTCTCGGCCCGGACCACAACGCGCCTTTGCTCGGCCACAACCCGCCGAGGGCGCAGGCGGAACCGGCCGTCGACGACTGGCTGCCCTCGGTCCTGCCGAAACCGGAGAACGTCGTCGCCCGGGTGAGCTGGACCGAACCGGACGGCTCGCCCGACCACCGGGACGTGACCCAGCAGGAGACCGGGCTGTCGTCGATAGACCTGTTGTTCGCGTTGCGCCCGGCCGACGCGGCGGCGATGACCGATCTGGACGACCGGATCATCGGCGTGGTCACGGAAAGGGCGAAACCGCGGCCGGACCGGGTGCTGAACATCGACTACACCCAGCGGGTACCGAACAAGGTCAGCTTCTTCGAGCTGTCCCCGCTGGTCGCGGCCGTGCGCACACTGATGACCACGTCCCGGCCGCTGCGGCAGAGCGACCTCACCCCGGCCGCGGGGAGCACAACCGTGAACCGCGCGGCCGACGACGACGTGACCTTGCCACGGGAACGGCCCGCGGCCGTGCTGGCGTCGCTGACCGTCCTCGTCGACGAAGACGTGGCCGACTTCGTCACCGACCTCGGCGCGCTCTACCCGAAAGGACAGCAACCGGCACGTGCGGCTGTGCTCAACGGCATCGACGGCTTCCTCACCCGGTACGCCAAGCTGGCCACGGCGTCGGCCGGGTTCGGGCTGCCACGCAGCGGCTGGGGCGAGCTGACGGTGTGGCGGCGTGGTGTGTTCGCCGACCTGCTCGAAGCGGTCGCTGAACTGGCGTCGCGGATGAACACCGCGCTGACCGCCGCGAACCTGCTGCTGGCACAGTACGAAGACCTGCCCGGCTCGACCCCGGACGAGGACCGGTTCACGTTGCTGGAGAAGGCCGAGCGGCTGCTGACCACCAAGGCACAACCGCGGATGCCGACCCCGTTCCAGATGCGTTCCCGGGTCCGCGGCCTTCGCAACGACTTCGGTTTCAAGGTGAAGGCGCTGGAGCGACAGGCCGGCACCACGAGGACGACGTTGAGCGGACTGTTGACCGAAGTGGCGGGGAACCTTCCGCCCGCTGACTACGATCCGCTCGGCGTCGACCTGATCCCGTTCCAGGACCAGGTGGTCGCGTACGGGCAGGAACTCCTGACCAGGGCACGGAAACTGTCCGACGAGCTCTCGGCTCGCCGCACGGTGGCGGCCGCCGCGCTCGTGCGTCACGACCAGGCCGCCACCGGCCCGGACCGGGTCCACGCGGGCACCGACGCGTTGAAGGCGCTGCTCGGTGAGGACGTGCTGGTGGTGCCCGAGTTCACCCCACCGGCGCCGGTCATGCAGCAGTGGCGCAAGGCGCGCGCCGACAGCGACAAACTCATCGCCCACCTCAACGGAAAACGGGACTTCCCGGTCGACGACTGGCTGCACGGGATGGCGAGGGTACGGGACAAGCCGAGACTGTGGGAACAAACGGTGCTGCTCTCGGACGCGCTGCTCGGCCCGGGTGGCCTGCTCGGTACCGGCATCCTCGGCTGGGTGGAGCCCAAGCTGTCGCCGATCCAGTTGCCGTATGTCACCGGTGACCGCTGGCTCGGCCTGGAGTTCGCGCCGGGCCCGAACCCGCTGAAGGAGGAAGACCGCCTGCTGTTCACCGCCCACTACGCGACCAGCCTGAACAACGACCGCCAGTGCGGGCTCGTCCTCGACGAGTGGACCGAGGTGATCCCCGCCGAACGCGAGACCACCGGGGTGGCCGTGCACTACGACGGCCCGGACGCGGAACCACCGCAGGCGATGCTGCTGGTCGCGCCGCCGGCGCGGGTCGTGAACGGGTCCTGGTCGGCCACCGACCTGCTCGACGCGGTCGTGGAGACGTTCGACCTCGCGAAGATCCGGGCGGTCGAGCCGGCGCACCTCGGTGAGACGCCGCTGGCCCACCTGCTCCCGGCGACCATCATGTCGGCGACCCGGCAGATGACCGTCGGCACCGACCTAGCCCAAGCCAACGAGCGCTGGAGGGCCCGCCGATGACCTTCGCCGACGACCTGGCCGCCCGCCGCACCCCCGCCGTCGGGGTGTGGAACCGCTTGGAAGGCAGGCCACGAACCACCGACTTCACCCGCGCGTTGCGGGCGGAGATCCGGGATCCACTGTGGATGCTGACCAGGCAGTGGCAACTGGGCGAGTTCCAGGGCACCGACGGCGGTTCGCCGGTGACCGCGACCTATTCCGTGGCGCAGTCACGGCCGAGCCGGTTCCGCCCTCTCGACGGTCCGCCCGAGGACCTGCCGACCGACCGTCCACTGGAGACGATGGCGGAACGCCGCAAGGTGCCGTTCACCTACGGTCCGGAGAAGATCGGCTTCGACCTGCGGGTGGCGATCGGCCGTCGCTGGTTCAAACTGCTGGGCAAGGCCGGGCTGCTGGGCAACCTCGTGTTCAAATTCGAGGAGCAGTACGCGAACAAGTACCCGATCGCCCTGCCCGCCAAGGAAGCTGTCACCCAGCGGGCGAACCCGGGTGTGTGGGCCACCATGCAGGCGGTGGCAGGCCGCCGGATGGACGGCTACCTGCTGTACGTCTTCTTGAAGGGCGGGGGTGTGGCGGACGCGGGGATCACGACCATCCCGCTCCTGCACCACGCGGCGCTGGTGGACGCCGGCAAGCGGCTGGTGACCTGGTTCGACGGGCTGATCGACCAGCCTGCCGGTGACGGCACCTGGGATCCACGCAGGCTGGAGCACCGGTTCTCGATCTCGGCGGCGATGCCGGACGGGGCCGAGAAGGTGCTGACCGCCCGGGAATATCCAGGCGGAGAGCTGGATTGGCACGCGTTCTCGGTGAATCCGGGCCCGCCACTCGGCGGCGGCCGCCCACCGGAGCCGCGGCTGTCCAGAACGGTCTTCCCGGCACCGGTCCGCTATTCGGGAATGCCGCTACCACGATGGTGGGCGCTGGAAGACGGGAAAACGAACTTCGCCGCGGTGGGTCCGGACAGCACCGACCTGGCGAGGTTGATCTTCCTCGAGTTCGCGCTGGTGTTCAGCAACGACTGGTACCAGCTGCCTTGCGACCTGCCCGCGGGCACCGTGGCGCGAATCCGCGGCCTGACGGTGACGGACGTCTTCAATCACCGGGAATGGCTGACCCCGGCGGGCGCGGGCCCCGACGAGGACTGGCAGCGTTGGTCGATGTTCACCCTGGACACCATCGGTACCGACGACGTGCCCGCCGACACCGACCTGTTCCTGCCGCCGAGTGTGCCGAAGGTGGCCGTCGGCCCGGTACTGGAAGAAGTCCTGCTCGTCCGCGACGAAAACGCCAACCTGGTCTGGGGCATAGAACAAACCGTCCGCATGCCGACCGGCGAACCCCGCCGGGGCAGCGAAGCGGCCGCGGAAACGGTGGCGTACCGCAGTCGCCCACCCGCCACCACGCCGCCGACGGCGGACGACCCGCCCCGGGCAGCCCTGTCCTACCGGGCGATGAGCGGCATTCCCGAACACTGGATCCCCTTCATCCCGGTGCACGTCCCGAACGACAATCGCGAGATCCAGCTCCAACGCGCGGCGATGCCCAGCGTCGTCGACGGACAGCCGGTCCGCCCGAGAACCAGCTTGTTACGCGTGGGATTCGACGAGGGACAGCGGTACTTCGTCAACGAGGAGGAGGTCCCGCAGTCGGGTACCCGGGTGACGGTCGCCTACAACAGGACCCGGTGGCGAGACGGCCGCGTGTCCCTCTGGCTGTCCGCCCAGCGAGGGGAGGGCCGCGGCCAGGGTTCCAGCGGCCTGGGCTTCGACCTGCTCGTCAAAACCGATCTGCCGAAATGAGTCGTGTGGCGTCCGGATCACTGGTCAGTGCTGGATGCTGTGGGTGTGGAGTACGTGTCCAGAGTGCCGCGACCGCCGCTGGACGGTCTGATCGACGACCTCTACTACCTGGAGGGTGCGCCGCCGTACGCGCGACTGACGCTGCCGCCGGCGCCGTCGGCGCTGCTCATCGTCAATCTCGGCGCGCCGTTCCGCATCCGGGCCGGCACCGACCTCCAGACGGCCGAGTACGCCGACGGCTGTGTGGTCACCATGCGCACCCGCGCGTTGGAGTTCGGCTACCCACTCCGGACCCGGTCCGTCGGCGTGCACGTCAAGCCGTGGGGGCTGGCGCCGTTCCTGCCGATGCCCGCGGCCGAGCTGTGCGACCGGCCGGTGACGGTTGAGCAGGTTTGGGGCAGGCCCGCTATCGCCGAGCTGCGGGACCGGCTGGCCACCGCGCCCAGCCCACACGAGATGCTCACGCTGCTCGAAGAGGAGCTGATGCGACGGTTGAGCGAGACCGCGGGCCTGGGGCTGATCCGACATACGAGCAGCGTCCTCGCGGCGACCAACGGGGCGGCGATGATCGGTGACTTGAGTGTGGCGGCAGGGGTCAGCAGCACTCATCTGGCGAAGCGGTTCAAAGAGCTCATCGGCGTCACGCCGAAGCGGCTGGCCCGCACCTACCGCCTCACCGCCGCCGTGTTCGCGATCGACCCCGCCGCACCGATCGACTGGGGCGACCTCGCCAGTGGGGCCGGCTATTTCGATCAGGCCCACTTCGGCCACGAGTTCCGGGCGTTCACCGGGCTCACGCCGACCCGGTATCTCGAAGCCCGGCGGCGGTTCCTGCGCGAACATCCCGGCCACACGCTGGACGGCTGGCCGCTGCCGACCGATTGATTTCTTACAAGAGCGACAGCGCATGACAAGCTAATTTGGGCACCCCGAAGCAGAGGAGTGTCCGTGGGCAAGGTTGTCATGTACGGCTCGGTGTCGGTGGACGGTTTCGTCGCGGACGAAAACGACCAGCCCGGACCGCTGTTCGACTGGTTGTCCGGCGGCGACGTCCCGTTGGACGGGAGCGGTGCACTGAAGGTGTCGCAGAAGTCCTACGACTACGTCCGGCCGTACTGGGACCGGATCGGGGTGACGATCGCCGGTCGTCACGTTTTCGACCTGACGGACGGCTGGGACGGGAAGCCGCCGAGCGGGATCGACAACGTGGTCGTCGTGACGCACCGGCCAGCGCCCGTGGGCTGGGACCCCGCAGCGCCGTTTCACTTCGTCGACGGCGTCGAGGCGGCCGTGGCCAAGGCGCAGGAGCTCGCAGGTGACCGCCTTGTCGAGGTCGCGACCGGCGACGTCGGTGGCCAGGTGCTCGCCGCGGGCCTGGTCGACGAGGTGCGCATGGACGTCGTACCGGTTGTGTTCGGGTCCGGCAAGCGCTACTTCGGGTCTGTCGACGCACAGCATCTGCTGGAGGATCCTGACGTGGTGATCCACGGAAACCGGGTACTTCACCTGCGTTATCGGGTACTTCGTTGACCGCCTGCCGTACTTTTCCCGGGGGACCGGCAACGGCGGGGATATGATCGACGAGCCGGCTTCGTCATCGATTTCGGGAGGCTGAAATTCTGAGCGACACGAACCAGCGTCGAAGCGCGGTGACGATGACGCTCCCGGCCCTTCCCGCACTCGTCTACGAAGTGCTGTGGGAACGGCTCGGCCTCGGGCCCATGCCTTCCCCGCTGGTGGTGCGCCGCCACGGCGGCGATGACGCGGAGCGGCAAGAATTTCGTGCTCGCGCACACCGGTGGCTGACCTCCAACAGCCTCGGAGACGCGAACAACCTCGACGGCGATCTGGTGCAGGCCTTGCGGGCGATGGACGAGCGTGACCTGGCGCTGTCCTTGAGCTACCGCCACCCCGCCGGCCGGGTGGCGGTCGGCTGTTTTCCTCAGTCAACCGGCCGGGCGCTGCGCGTGATGATGCGCGACGAGACCGTGGAATTGGGCTGGATGAACGCGCAGCGGATGGCGGAAGGCATGCTGGAGGCCTTGCCCGACGCGCAGCCGGGCACCGGGCGTCCCCTCCGGGTGAACGAACTCGCCCTCATCCGGTCGGGCCGGACGTGGCGGCGGTCGGGGCTGCTCAGCGACGGGAAGCGATCTTTGATCGAGCACGGCGTGGCTCCTGAGGGTGCGGAGTGGTTCCTGCGCGTGCTGTCGAGGGCGAGGGTGACCGGACAGGCGAGTGCGGAGCGATCGGGAGTCGCCGGGAAAACACTGACCGCCGTCCGTCCACTGTCCTTTGTGGACAGCGACGACGGCCGGTACGTCGTCGTGCGGAGCTATGGATCGGTCACGCTCATGCCTGCCGACAGTGCGACGTTGGCGGCCCGGATCAAGGGACTCGCACACGACGACTTCGTCGAGAGCCATCCTCCGCGCGGCAAAGGTGCGTTCAGCCACCTGTGGTGATCAGTTCTGATTGACCGGCCAGGCCGCGGCGGGGTGGCAGTGTGCCGGGCAAGCCAGCACGTAGGTCTCGTTCCCGAGGAAGAGGCCGTACTGGCCGGAGCGGAACGTGTCGAGCTGTTCAGGTCGATCGTGCTGTTTGTCGAACCCGGTGTCCGTGGGGACCTGGCACAGGTAGACGAGGTCGTTGCCGCAGGGGCAGGTGTAGGACTCGCGATCCTGGGCCCAGCTCGGCACCCCGCCGATCTTGAAGCCGGGGAGACCGATGCCGTGGTCGGCGAACGCCGAGTCCAGATCCTTGCCGTCCGAAAGGACGTTGCCGGGCCACCAGATCGTGACCTGCTCGGTCGCGGGACGGAAGTCCAGCCGCTGTGGGCGCAGGTACTGGTCCGAGTCCGGGGCTGGGCTCGTGTCGTCGCGGTGGAGCATGATTCTCCAGAACGCCCCGGGTGCTGTGTAAAGCGGTGGTGGCGTGTCCCAGAACCTCGGCGGCAACTGTTCCGGTGCGCCTTGGGCGACGACCGCGTCGTTGTGTTCGGGACACTGGAAGATCAAGAGGTGATCTCCGCCGAACAAGGCGATGTCCGCGGGGATGTCGAACTGGAAGAACAGGATCATCTTCGAGCCGCAGAAACACAGCGGCCAAGGCTCCCCGGCGGGGAGAATCGGCCACCCGCCGACGGTGTCGCGTGCGCCCGGCGTCACCGGCTCGTCGTACCTCTCGACCATGTGCATCGGGGCGTCGGAAGGGCGAGTCAGCGGAGGTTGTTCCTGAGATGTGCTCACTCTCGATACCTTAGGCCGCCGAACCGCCGCACCGCAGGAAGATCCTTCAAGAGTGGGTCGCGTACTTGGCCGGCTGGTCCAGGACCGAGGCGGGGCCCGGCACGGTGCCCGATGCCGCGAAAGAGGCCTTGTATTTTTCTACCTACGCCTGACCTGCGCGGGAGGCGTCCGGGTGCGCTGGGTCGACGGTGAAGGAATCGGGACGTTGAATGTCCCAATTCCTTCATTGTCGCCAGGGCGTCCGGTCTCGGATCTTGATCAACGGAAGATCCGGGACACTCAACGTCCCCCATCCTCCGTTGATCAAGGTCGAACCGGTCACGTCCGGTGATAGACGAGGCGACGGGGGCGGGTTTGGGTCCGGGGTCGTCCGGCACAAAAACCCCAGGGCCCCCACCCCCCCCAACCCACACCAGCCCATAAGTGGCGCACATAA
>NZ_JBHXJK010000102.1:0-30979 GCF_042723255.1 Amycolatopsis thailandensis | reverse complement strand
CTTTCGGGACATCAGACGTCCCGAAAGTGGCTTTCGCGACACCGAGGCTGGCGTGCGGAGGAGTGCTAGGAGAGCGGGTGACGCGGCTGGCGGAACCCGGCCTCAGCCGGGTAGGCGATCAAACGGATAGCCGACCCGCAGCTCCGCACGCGACGCGTGCCCGGCTCACCCGCCCGCCCCGTTGGCCGGGGCGGGTGGCGCGGCGGGGATCCGGCCCGACTCCGGGCCGGCATTGGCGTCGAAAGACATGCCGGAGTAATCGGGGTCCAGCACGGAGATCGCGTACGTGGCGGGCGCGGCTAAGACGGCCGCGGCCCCGATGGCGAGCCCGGCGGTGACCAGGCGGGGCGAGACGGTCTTGACCACGCGCGCCAGAACCAGCGCGACGACAGCGGCCACGCCCAGCGCGAGCGCACCCCATTTCGCCCATGGCAGGAAATTCGGGTAGTGCGACCACAGCCACGCGGCCCAAGCCACCTCGGACGCCACCGCGAGTGGCAGCAGCCAAGCCTGCTTGCCGCCCTCCCGATACGCCCGCCAGAACAGCACGATGCCCAGGGCGGAGAGCGCGGCGACCGCGGGCGTGAGCGAGGCCACGTACGCGGTGTGCGGCACGTCGGCGACGCTGAAGACCAGGCCGAAGGTCAGCAGCCACACTCCCCACATCACCAGCCCACCGCGCACCGGATCGGAGCGTTCGGCCCTACGCCGCCACCACAGTCCGCGCAGCAGGGTCAGCAGCACGAGCGGGTACAGCCAGCCGACCGCGACGGCGAGGTGGCCGTCGAACAGCTTGGCCCCACCGTGCTGGACCGGCCTGCTCGTCGCCTTCGTCGGGTCCTCGTCGGGATTTCCCCGTTTGGCGGGAATGATGTCACGCTGCTGCGGGTCGATCGCGCCGCCGTCGTTGTCGAACTTCCTGGCGCCGGGCAGCTCGATGCCCAGGTGGCTGAGGCCGTTGTAGCCGAACACCATCGCGAAGGCGCTGTTGTTCGTGCTGCCGTCGACGTAGGGCCGGGAACTGGTCGGGGTGAGGGTGTACAGGGCGATCCAGGACAGCGACACCGCCAACGTCACCGCACCGGCGATCGCCACGTGCTTCACCCGGCGGCGCAACCCGGTCGGCGCGCTCAGCAGGTAACCGATCGCCAACGCTGGCAGGATCATCCACGCCTGCAGCATTTTCGTCTGGAAACCCAGCCCCACCCAGATCCCGGCCCACACCAGCGACCGCAACCGTCCCTCCAGCACCGCCCGCTGATAGGAGTCGACAGCCAGCACCAGGCACATCACCAGCGCGCCGTCCTCCATGCTGTGCCCGAACATCGACGCGGCAACCGGAGTCAACGCGAAGATCCCGGCCGCCAGCAGACCGGGCACCGCGCCGGCCCAGCGCCGCACCACCCGGTACATCACCAGCACCGAGACCACGCCCTCGATCACCTGCGGCAACGCCAGCGACCAGGCATGGAACCCGAAGATCTTCGCCGAGACCACCTGCGGCACGAACGAACCGGCCAGCTTGTCCAAAGTGGACGTCGCCTCCGCGTCCACGGCCCCGAACAGGAAGGCCTTCCAGCTCCCGGACATGCTCTTCACGGCGTCCGAATACAGTGGCGCTAGGTCCACCACTGGCAGATTCCACGCGTACAGCACCGCTGCCACCGCCGCGATTCCCAGCAACACAGGCCGGGCCCAGCGTGGCTGATCGGCAGGCGAACGCCACACCGCCCAGCGCGGGGACGTGCTTTCGGGCACGACGTCCGGCGACAAAGGACGACGAGCAAGTGTTTCGGACACTCCGATACCTCCAGGCACGGGTAAACCGGCCGAGTCATTTTCAGTGCATTCCCCAGTGCGCGAATTCGTCCCCGCGCGCGCGCTACGGCCGGAACTCTCGCGGACTCCGACGTTATCCGCGGATGATCACCACCCATACCGCCGATCGGATTCGCAAGCGCCGGACATGCGTTACGCAGAGCCCCATTTCGGCTGAGGATCGCGGATCCCGACGGATGACGTTCAGCCAGTCGGCGTAGGCATCAGCCGCCGCGTGAAGTCATCCGGCCACGGCGGTGACGGCTTATCTCAGCAGAAAATCGAGTTAATGCGAACGAATTCATTCGGTATCGAAGGCTTTGCGGACCAGTTTCGCGGATTCCGTCGGCTTTGTGCGATACCGGGTCATCCCACGTCCTAGCGCGATCCGGAGTCCCACCAGTTCAAAACCCGCGTCCCGTACAGAGTCAGCCACTTCGAAGGCTCACCCGCCGCGACATCGACCTCGAACCACACCCGCCCGGCATGCCGATGTGCCTGTAGCCAGGTGCCGTCCGGCTGCCGGGCGGAACGGATGAGCTCGACGGCTTCGGCCATCCGCGGGTCCGGAGCGGTGCCGTCGTGCAGCGAGGCCTCACGGAAGTAGTCGGCCGCGTTCAGCACGTCGTAGAACCAGCGGAACGGGTAGGCGAAGACGGCGATCCACGGCGCGATGACCGCACCGGTCGACGACCGCCGGAACAAGCCGCGTTCCAGCAGGTACTCCTCACCCGTGCGCCGGGCGGCCCGTGAGGCCGAGGTGCCACCGGTCGCCGCCTCGAACGAGAGCAGGCCCTTGAGCGAGTTCAGCGTCGAGTGGACGGACGACCGCTTCGAACCCGAGACCCATTCGCAGTTCCAGCCACCGTCGGGCTGCTGATGTCCGGTGAACCACGAGGCGAGCGAAGTGACGTCGGCGCCGAGCCACAGTCCGTTCGCGAGGGTCCACGCGTTGATACAGCAATCGACCTCGCCGCCCCAGTACGGCAGGTCGTCGTACTCCCACCGGCTGTTCGCGGCGAGGAGGCCGGCGGTCCCGCGCAGGACCCCGGCGTCCAATCCCCACTCCCGCAGGGTGTTCAGCGACCACGTCGTCGCCGTCCACGGCTGCCCGACCTCTTCACCCGAAGACAAGCCGGAGAACCCGGCGGGGAAGAACGCGCCGCCCGCCCACTGGCCGTCCGGATCCTGGTGGGCGAGCAGACGCGCGCCGAAGCCCTCGGTCGCGATCCGTGCCCGCGTCGCTTCCCAGACCTCGGGCGCTTCGTGCGCGAGGTCGCGTTCCACCTGCCAGCGCAGGGCCGGATCGGAGTCGAGCAGCCACGGGATCATGCGCGAGAGATTAACCCGGATGCCGCCGCGCGAGCGCCTCCGAACCTTGGGCGAGCAGGGTGACGTCGGCGCCGACCAGGACGAACGACGCACCGGCGTCGAGATAGCGCTGGGCCTGCGCCGGATCGAACGCGTTGACGCCGACCGGTTTCCCCTGCGCTCGGACGGCCTCGAAGGTGCTCAGGACGGCCGCGGTGACGTCGGGATGCGTCTGCTGTCCGAGCAGGCCCATCGACGCGGCCAGATCGGACGGTCCGACGAACACGCCGTCGACGCCGTCGACAGCGGCGATCTCGGTGGCGGCCGCGACACCCGCCGTCGACTCGATCTGGACGAACAACGAGGTGAACTCTTCGGCGTTCGGCAGATAGCCCTCGACCCTGTTCCAGCGTGCCGATCGCGAGAGGGCGCTGCCGACGCCGCGCACGCCTCGCGGCGGATAACGGACGGCTCGCACGACGGCCTCCGCCTCCTCCGCGCTGTCGACCATGGGCACGAGCAGATTTTGCGCGCCCAGATCGAGCAGTTGCTTCAGCGCGACAGCGTCGCCGGACGGGGCGCGCACCATCGGCGTGCTGGGATACGCGGCGATCGTCTGCAGCAACGACTGCACCGTCTCCAGCCCGGTGGGGGTGTGCTCGGTGTCGATGAGCAGCCAGTCGAGGCCCGACCCCGCGCAGATCTCCGCGACGACCGGGCTGCCCGAGGTGACCCACATGCCGATCAGGGGCCCTTCGGACAACCGATTCCGGAAGGGCGGGTCTAGACGAAGCGGCATGTGATCGCCCCCAGGTCCCGGTAGTCGGCGGTCACCGTGTCTCCCGGGTGCACCCACATCGGCCGGGTGAACGAGCCGGCCAGCACGATGTCACCGGGATCGAGTTCGTCGCCGTGCTGCGCGAGTTTGTTCGCCAGCCAGGCGACGCCGTTCGCCGGGTGGTTCAGCACCGCGGCGGCGACGCCGGACTCCTCGATGGTCTCGTTGCGGTACAACAGCGCCGAGACCCACCGCAGGTCGACGGCGTCCACGGCGACGGGGTTGCCGCCGTAGACCATGCCGCCCATGGCCGCGTTGTCGCTGATCGTGTCCACGATGGTCCGCCCCGCCATCTCGATGCGCGACGACAGGATCTCCAGCGCGGGCACGACGTACTCGGTCGCCCGCAGCACGTCGAACACCGTGGTGTCCGGTCCGGCGAGGGACTCACGGAGCACGAAGGCCAGCTCGACCTCGATGCGCACGTTCGAGAACCGGCTGTGCTCGATCACGGAACCGTTCTCGAACACCATGTCCGCGAAGATGGCGCCGTAATCGGGTTCGGTGATCCCGGTGGCGGCCTGCATGACCTTCGAGGTGAGCCCGATCTTGCGGCCGACCGGACGGCGCCCCGCCGCGATACCCCTGCGCCGCCATTCGTTCTGCACGGCGTAGGAGTCCTCGACGGTCATGTCCGGGTAGCGCGCCGTCAGCAGCGGGATCGTCTCCCGGGCTTCCTCCGCGGCCGCCAGTTCGTCGGCGATCGCGGTGATCGTTTCCTGTTCGAGCATGTCCCCGCCTCAGAGCTGGTTGCCGAGTTTGTACTCGCCCTGTTTCCAGGCCGGCAGTTCTCCGTCGTCGTCACCCTTGCGGGTGTAGGAGAAGCCGTCGGCGCCGATGGTGACCTCCAGTTCGCTGTCGTCGGTCCGCGCGACCACCGGCTGCGGCTTGCCGTCGAGGTCGAGCACCAGCGAGGCGTCGGTGTACCACGACGGGACGACCGGGGTGCCCCACCAGTCGCGACGCTGGTTGTCGTGCACGTCCCAGGTGACGACCGGGTTGTCCGGGTCGCCGGTGTAGTAGTCCTGCGTGTAGATCTCGACGCGGTGCCCGTCGGGGTCGCGCAGGTAGAGGTAGAACGCGTTCGAGACGCCGTGCCTGCCGGGACCGCGTTCGATGTGGTCCGACATCCGCAGCGAGCCGAGTTTGTCGCAAATGGACAGGATGTTGTGCTTCTCGTGCGTGGCGAAGGCGACGTGGTGCATCCGCGGCCCGTCGCCGCCGGTCATCGCGGTGTCGTGCACGGTCGACTTGCGGCGCATCCAAGCCGCGTACGTCGTGCCCTGATCGTCCTGGATGTCTTCGGTGACACGGAAGTTGAGATCCTCCATATGCCTCACCGCGAGCGGCACGTCCGGGGTGACCTGGTTGAAGTGGTCGAGCCGGACCAGCGCGCCCGGGATGTGCAGGTCGTAGCGCCAGCTGAGCCGATCGACGTGCTCGACGTCGTGGAAGAACTCGATCGGGAAGCCGAGCGGGTCCTGCACGCGCACCGAATCGCCGATGCCCTTGGTGTAGCCCTCTTCGCGGCGTTCGACCCGGCAGCCCAGTTCCGTGTAGAACGCGACGGCCTTGTCCAGGTCCTCCGGCGAGCGCACCCGGTAGGAGAACGCCGCGACCGCCGCGATCGGGCCTTGGCGCAGCACGAGGTTGTGGTGGATGAACTCGTCGATCGTGCGAAGGCTGACGGTGGTCTCGTCCTCTTCGGTCACGGTCAGGCCGAGGATGTCGGCGTAGAAAGCCCGCGAACGCGCCAGATCGGTGACGACGAGTTCCATGTACGCGCAGCGCAGGACGTCCGGCGGTGGCGAGCTCGGGGTGGGGATGGTGGTCATGGAATCATCCTTTGTGGACAGGGAGTGGGGTCAGCCCTTGCCGAAGGCGGGGTTGTGCACCTCGCCGAGATTGATGTGCACCGCCTGCTGGTCGGTGTAGAAGTCGATCGAGCGGTAGCCGCCCTCGTGCCCCAGCCCGGACGCCTTGACCCCGCCGAAGGGCGTGCGCAGATCGCGGACGTTGTTCGAGTTGAGCCACACCATCCCGGCCTCGACGGATTGCGCGAAGTTGTGCGCCCGCTTGAGGTCGTTGGTCCAGACGTAGGCCGCGAGCCCGTACTTCGTGTTGTTCGCCAGCGCCAGTGCTTCGTCTTCACTGTCGAACGGCGTGATCGCGACGACCGGGCCGAAGATCTCCTCCTGGAAGATCCGGGCGTCCGGTTTGACGTCGGCGAACACCGTCGGCGCCACGTAGTTCCCGTCCGGGAAGCCGTCCGGACGGCCGCCGCCGGCGACCAGCCTGCCCTCGGTCTTCCCAATCTCGATGTACTTCATGACCTTGTCGTAGTGCTCGGGGTGCACCAGAGCGCCGACCTCGGTCTTGGGGTCGCTCGGGTCGCCGACCACGACACGTTTGGCCTGCGCGGCGTAGCGCTCGACGAACTCGTCGTAGATCGCGCGCTCGACCAGGATCCGGCTGCCCGCGGTGCAGCGTTCGCCGTTGAGGGAGAACACGCCGAAGATCGTCGCGTCGATCGCGGTCTCCAGATCGGCGTCGGCGAAGACGATGGCGGGGGACTTGCCGCCCAGCTCCATCGACAGTCCTTTGAGGAACGGCGCCGCGTTGCCGAAGATCAGGCTGCCGGTGCCGCTTTCGCCGGTGAACGAGATCAGCGGGACGTCCGGGTGCTTGACCAGCGCGTCGCCGGCGTCCTCGCCGAAACCGTTGACGAGGTTGAACACGCCCGGCGGCAGCCCGGCCTCCTCGAAGATCTCCGCCCACAGCGACGCGGACAGCGGCGTGAACTCCGCGGGTTTGAGCACGACGGTGTTGCCGGTCGCCAGCGCGGGGGCGAGCTTCCACGACTCCAGCATGAACGGCGTGTTCCACGGCGTGATGAGCCCGGCGACGCCGATCGGCTTGCGGTTGACGTAGTTGATCTGACGGCCGGGCACCTTGTACGTGTCGTCGGCCTGCGCGACGATCAGATCGGCGAAGAACCGGAAGTTCTCCGCCGCGCGGCGGGCCTGGCCCAGTGCCTGCGAGATCGGCAGGCCCGAGTCGAAGCTCTCCAGCGCGGCCAGGCGCTTGTCCCGCGACTCGACGAGGTCGGCGATGCGGTTCAGCACGCGCGAGCGTTCGCGCGGCAGCAGCTTCGGCCAGGGGCCCTCGGTGAACGCCTTCCGCGCGGCGGCGACGGCGCGGTCGATATCGGCCTTCTTGCCCGCGGCGGCCTGGACGTAGACCTCGTTGGTCACCGGGTCGAGCACGTCGAAGACGGCGCCGTCGGCCGAGTCGGCGAGTTCGCCGCCGATGTAATGCCGGATCCGTTCCGGGACACCGTCGGGGATCGGCCGGGGAGTCGTGGTGGTCAAGATTCCTCCTCAGTCAGCGCTTCGCGCGCTCTCGAGCGTCCAGAAAGGCCTGCATGGTGGCCCAGCGGTGATTGCGCGCGGCGAATTCGATGTCGAGCGGGTCGGCTTTCTCGGAGATCAGCCGGAGGATCTCTTCGTGTTCTTCGACCGACCGGTGCGCGCGGTCGGGGACGAACGCGAAGGTCGAGTCACGCAGACCGGACAGTCGCGTCCAGCCCTGGTGCACGAGATCGAGGATCTGCGGGTTGGGGCAGCATTCGAAGAGCAGCGAGTGGAACTGCTGGTTCAGCGCGGTGAACTCGTGCGCGTCGAAATGGTCCAGCAGGGCGATCATCCGCTCGTTCACCCGGCGCGCCTTGGCGATGTCCTCTTCGGTCAGTCCCGGTGCGGACAGTGCGGTGGCGACGCCTTCGACCACGCCGAGGGTCTGCATGGCGTGGACGTATTCGTTCTGGTCCACCATCGCCACGCGGGCGCCGACGTTGCGCTCGAAGGTCACCAGCCGTTCGGCCTCCAGGCGCCGGATCGCCTCGCGCACCGGGACGACGCTCATGTCGAGCGCGCCGGCGATCTCCGCGAGGACCAGCCGGTAGCCGGGTCCGTACTCGTGCCGGGCGATCCGCTCACGCAGCCACTCGTAGGCGAGTTCGGACTTGCTGGTCGTCTTCACTGCTTCTTCAGCCATGCCTCATACCTTTCCCGCCACAACGGGTTCAGCGGGAAGAGCCCCTCGATCGGGCGCCCCTGGCCGACCTGCTGCGCGATCCAGGAGTCCTCGTCCTCCTGGACGAGCGTCGCGTCGGCGATCTCTTCGGCCAGCGACGGCGGGATGACGACCACGCCGTCGTCGTCGCCGACGATGATGTCGCCCGGCAGCACGGTGGCCCCGCCGCAGGCGACCGCGACGTCGGTGTCCCACGGCACGTGCTTGCGGCCGAGGACGGCCGGATGCGCGCCCTGGGAGAACACCGGGAGCCCGGTCTCCGCGACGGCCTCGAAGTCACGGACACCGCCGTCGGTGACCACTCCGGCGGCGCCGAGGTACCGGGCCCGCAAGGCGAGGATGTCCCCGAGCGTGCCGGAACCCTTGTCGCCCCGGGCCTCGATGACGATCACCTCGCCCGCGCCGACCGAATCGAAGAGGCGTTTCTGCGCGTTGTAGCCACCGCCGTGGGATTTGAACAGGTCCTCACGGTTCGGGACGAAACGCAGAGTCCTCGCCGTGCCGACGATCTTCGAACCGGGCAGGTTGGGACGCACGCCGTCGATCGCGACATTGTTCAGCCCGCGCTTGCGCAGCTGGGCGGACAGGCCCGCGACAGGCGCGCGAAGGAGCTTGGCGCGAAGCTCGTCGCTGAGCCCGTTCTCTTCGACAGGCTCGTCCGTGGGCGTGCCCCAGGCCTCGGCGCGCTGCTTGTCGTCGACCTCGGGCAGGCCGCCGACGTCCGAAAAGGACCGGATGCCTTGGGAAACCGTGGTGTGGAGCCGTCCGCTGCTGACGGAGGTGCCGGGAACGTCGACCTCGACCACGACGACGTCGCCGGGGGAGACCACCGTCGACCCGGCCGGGGTGCCGGTGAGGATGACGTCGCCGGGTTCGAGCGTGAAGTGCTGGGAGAGATCGGAAACGAACTGCCGCAACGGGAAGATCAGCCCGGCGGTGGTGTCCTCCTGCACCAGGTCGCCGTTCACCCAGGTGCGGACGCGCAGCGACGAGGGGTCGACGTCGCGCGCGTCGATGAGACCGGGGCCGAGCGGGGTGTAGCCGTCACCGCCCTTGGACCGGACGTTGGAGCCCTTGTCCGCGGTGCGCAGGTCGTAGAGGCCGAAGTCGTTCGCGGCGGTGACCGCGGCGACGTGGTCCCACGCCTCGTCCGGTTTGACCCAGCGGGCCGCCGTGCCGATGACCAGCGCGATCTCGCCCTCGAAGGCCAGCAGTTCGGTCCCCGCCGGACGTTCGACCGTGCCCCCGGACGTACCGATCGAACTCGACGGCTTGAAGAAGTACGACGGGTTCGCCGGACGCCGCCCGCGCTGCTCGGCCCGTGACGCGTAGCTGAGATGGACGGCGATGATCTTGCCCGGCCGGGTGCCCAGCGGACCGGACCCGCGACCTGATGGCGCCGTTGCCTCGTAAGTGCCCATGTTTCCCTGAATCCCTCGACCCTTGCTTCGTATCTAATAACGTATATGATTCCGTGCCACAGTGGCAAGGCGGTCACCGAGTGGCTTTCGCCTCGCCCGAGGATCCCTGCGGGCCGCCACTCGCGTCAGGCCTACGTCAAAGGAGTCAAGGTGTCGAATCCAGCGCAGGATGAGCACACGCCCGGCCGGACCGCCCCGCCGTCCTCCGACCGGCGCCGGGTCGCGTTCGCGACCGTCGTCGGTACCACCGTCGAGTGGTACGACTTCTTCGTTTACGCGTCCGCCGCCGGTCTCGTGTTCGGCAAGCTGTTCTTCTCCGGGCTCGGGGCGAACAGCACTCTCGTCTCGTTCGCCACCGTGGGCGTGAGCTTCCTGTTCCGCCCGCTCGGCGCGTTCCTCGCCGGCCACTTCGGCGACAAGTACGGCCGCCGGGTGGTCCTGGTGCTCACCCTGATCCTGATGGGCGCCGCGACCACGCTGATCGGTGTGCTCCCGACGTTCGGCCAGATCGGTGTCCTCGCGCCGGTGCTGCTGATCCTCTTGCGGGTCCTGCAAGGGGTTTCGGCGGGTGGTGAATGGGGTGGTGCCGTCCTGATGGCCGTCGAGCACGCGCCGTCGAAGCGCCGGGGACTCTTCGGTGCCTCGCCGCAGATCGGCGTCCCGCTCGGTCTCCTGCTGGCTTCCGGTGTGCTCGCGCTGACCAGCCTGCTCGTCCCCGGCCAGGCGTTCCTCGACTGGGGCTGGCGGATCCCGTTCCTGCTCAGCGTCGTGCTGATCCTGGTCGGGCACTACGTCCGGCGCCGCGTCGAGGAGAGCCCGGTCTTCCGGGAGATCGCCGAACGCCGCGAGCAGACCCGGACCCCGATCGTCCAGCTGTTCCGCAAGCACGCCGTGCTGGTCCTGGTGGCCGCGCTGGTGTTCGCGGGCAACAACGCCGTCGGCTACATGACCACCGGCGGCTACATCCAGAACTACGCCACCAACCCGAAGGGGCCGATCGGGCTCGACCGCGGACCGGTGCTGTGGGCGGTGACCGCGTCGGCGGCCACCTGGCTGATCTCGACGTGGGCGGCGGGCGCGGTGTCCGACCGGATCGGCAGGCGGCGTACGTACGTGCTCGGCTGGATCGCGCAACTGGCCGGCGTCGCGGTGCTCTTCCCCTTGGTGGACACCGGGAACATCGTGCTGCTGGCGCTGGGCCTGATCATCCTCAGCGTCGGGCTCGGGTTCACCTACGGCCAGCAGGCGGCGTTCTACGCCGAGCTGTTCCCCGCGTCGATCCGGTTCTCCGGCGTTTCGATCTCGTACGCGATCGGTGCGATCCTCGGTGGCGCGTTCGCGCCGACGATCGCGACCGCGCTGGTCGACGCCACCGGAACGTCGGTGTCCGTGGCCGTCTACCTGGCGGGGATGACGGTCATCGGCCTCATCGCCACCTTGTTGCTGCGCGATCGATCGGGGATCCCGCTCGGGCCCGACCACGAAGCCGAGCAGGCGGTGAGCCCGCTGCGGTTCTCGAAGTGACCAGTCCGTCCGTGACGCTCACCCGCCGAGGGCGTCACGGACGGCTTTCGCCGCCGCCTTGAGCCGCTCCGCGAGCTCGGCGGGGGCCAGGGTGCTGGACAGGTAGACGACCGCGAGCGCCGCGGGGTCGTGGCCTCGCAAGGGAAGTGGCACCGCGACGGCGCTGAGATTCTCGATCACCTCACCGTGGCTGTCGGCGTATCCGCGGGCGGCCACTTCTCGTATTCCCTCCGGCCAGCCCGCCTCCGGAAGCTGCGACAGGATCGCCCGGCCGGGGGCGCCGACGGTGAACGGATGCCTGGACCCCGGGCGCTGCGCGACGGACGCGACGGCGTGCCGGGGTTCCACGCTGACCAGGGTCACGCACTCTTCGCGGTCCATCACCGCCACGAAACACGTCATGCCGAGTTCGTTCGCGACCGCGGTCAGCTCGGGCAGTGCCGCGGCCTGCAGATCGTGCTTGATCCCCGCCGCGAGCGCCGCCAGACGCGTGCCGAGCTCGAATTTCCCGGCAGGCTCCCGGGTGAGGAGCCCGTGGTCTTCGAGCGTGCGGATGAGCCGGTACGCGATCGACCGGTGGACGCCGAGTCGTTCGGCGATCTGGTCGACGCTGAGCGCTTCTTGAGCGTCGGCGAGGACTTCGAGGACGCGGATGCCTCGGCTGAGTGTCTGCGACGCGCTCGAAGCCTTGCGGGAGTCCGAAACCATCGTATACGATCCATTTCGATAGTTGAACTGGCTGTTCGATTATAGAACAGGAACCGACAGTGTCGCCAAAGATGTCACGCGAAACCAGTTTTCCGCCGGGTTCGAACCTCTATCGGCCGCCCGCGCAGTTCTTCCGAGGCTGTCTCGGCCGGTTCGCGACCGGCGTGGCGGTGGTGACCTTCGACGCCGCCACGAAACGGCACGGCCTGACGGTGAACTCTTTCACCGCGGTCTCGATGGACCCGCCGCTCGTGCTCGTGTCGATCCAGCGCACCGTGAAGAGCCACGACCTGCTCGCGGACTGCCCGTTCGCGGTCAACGTCCTCGGCGCCGAACAGGAGGCGCTCGCGATGAACTTCGCCGGTCGCCCGACCCCCGAGGGCGCGCCGGTGTGGGTCGAAGGCGGGCATGCGCCACGGCTCGGTGGCGTGCTCAGCTGGTTCGACTGCACGCCGTGGGCCGCCTACGACGGTGGCGACCACACCCTGTACCTCGGCGAGGTGCGGGAGTTCGACTACCGCTCGGGCGACGCGCTCGGCTTCGTCGACGGGCGGTTCTCGACGATCCACGAATCAGCTCAAGGCCACGAATCCCTGTTCTGACAAGAGTAAGGAGCCCGACATGGGAGCCCGCACCGGACAGCAGTACCTCGACAAGCTCAACGCGATGACGCCGGAGTTGTACGTCGACGGCGAGAAGGTGACCTCGAAGGTCGCCGAGCACGCGGCCTTCCGCAACAACGCGCTGACCTACGCGAAGCTGTTCGACCTCCAGCACGACCCGGCGCACCGAGACGTCCTCACCTACGAGTCGCCGACGACGGGGGAGCGCGTCGGCACCTCGTTCCTGGTGCCGCGTACCGAAGAGGACCTCAAGCGCCGCCGGGCCGCATTTTCCGTGTGGGCCGAGTATTCCAACGGTTTCCTCGGCCGGACCGGCGACTACATGAACTCGTCGCTCACCGCGCTTTCCACCGCGAAGAAGTTCTTCTCCCAGGCCGATCCCGTCTTCGGCGAGCGCATCGAGAAGTACTACGAGATGGCACGCGAGAACGACCTCCTCGCGACGCACACCCTGATCCCGCCGCAGGTCAACCGTTCGGTGTCCGGCAGCCAGCAGGGTGGCGGGAACCTGTCCGCGAAGGTGGTGGAGGAACGGGAGGACGGCATCGTCGTCCGCGGCGCCCGGATGCTCGCCACGATCGCGCCGATCGCCGACGAACTCCTGGTGTTCCCCTCGACCGTTTTGCGCGGCACCCCCGAAGACGCGCCATACTCCTACGCTTTCGCGGTCCCGAACGACGCGCCCGGGCTGAAGTACTTCTGCCGCGCCGGACTCGACCACGGCCGCTCGGCCTTCGACGAGCCGCTCGCCTCCCGGTTCGAGGAGATGGACGCGGTCGTGGTGTTCGACGACGTCTTCGTCCCGAACGAGCGGGTCTTCCTGCTGGGGCATCCGGAACTCTGCAACGCCTGGTACTCCGAGACCGGGGCCGGCGCGCTCATGACCCACCAGGTCGTCACCCGCACGCTGGCCAAGACCGAGTTCTACCTCGGCCTCGCCAGTGAGATCGCCGCCGCGATCGGCATCGGCGGCTTCCAGCACATCCAGCAGGATCTGTCGGAGCTGATCTCCTACGTCGAGATCGAGAAGGCCGTGCTGCGGGCGGCGGAGGCCGACGGCAAGCTCAGCGAGGACGGCGTCTTCCTGCCGAAGTGGGAAGTCCTCAACGCCGCCCGGAACTGGTATCCCACCAAGGTCTCGCCGCGGCTGACCGAGATCATCCGCAAGTTCTCCGCGTCCGGCCTCATGGCCCTTCCGGGTGAAGCGGACTTCGAGGCGGAGGGGCGCCCCGACATCGACGTCTATCTCCAGTCGGCGACCCTGTCCGCGAAGGACCGCGCGCGGCTGTTCAAGCTGGCGTTCGACGCGTCGGTGTCGAGCTTCGCCGGGCGGGAGACGTTGTACGAATACTTCTTCTTCGGCGACCCGGTGCGGATGGCGGGCGCGCAGGTGAACGCGTACCCGAGGGAGGCACTTCAGGAACGGGTGCGGGAGCTGCTGGCACGGGACTAAACGTGAGGGCCGCGGTCCTCAGGGGGTGGCGGAGTCCCGGGTTCGGCGTAGTGCGAGCGAATGCGCCTGATGTGGCTGTGGCGACCCCTGAAGTCCGTGAAGGCCTCCTTCACTACCCTCAGGGTAGGCAAGGGGGCCTTCACGGACTTGGCTTCGGTCGTGACGCAGGGTCCGCGACGAGACACGCCCGGGATCCGCGAACTTGATTCATTCCAGAAAATGGGCCAGACTGCGCCCGTGCCCACGACCCAGGACTTCGAGCGGATGCTGCGCGGGGCCTCCCTGCGCGTCACGCGTCCCAGGGTGGCCGTGCTGACCGCGGTGCGCGACCACCCGCACGCCGACACCGACTCGATCATCGGTGCCGTGCGTTCGGAGCTCGGAGAGGTCTCTCACCAGGCCATCTACGACGTGTTGCGGGCACTGACCGCCGCGCGCCTCGTACGGCGGATCCAGCCGTCGGGGTCCGTGGCACGTTATGAGTCCCGGGTCGGGGACAACCACCACCACGTCGTCTGCCGATCATGTGGTGTCATCGCCGACGTCGACTGCGCCGTCGGTCCCGCACCCTGTTTGAGCGCGTCGGACGACCACGGCTTCGTGATCGAAGAGGCCGAGGTCATCTACTGGGGCCTGTGTCCCGAATGTGCTACCGAACCCCGTTCCTGAGCCCTGCAAGCCTTGATCCTCGGAAGGATTCCCGTGTCTGACAGCCCGGACGCCGTCGTCGGCGAAATGAACGAAGAGAGCGCGGGCGGCTGCCCCGTCTCGGCGGGGCGACGCAACCACCCCACCGAAGGCGCGGGCAACCGCGACTGGTGGCCGAATCAGCTCAACCTGAAGATCCTCCGGAAGCACACCGCCGCCTCCGACCCGATGGACGCCGGGTTCGACTACGCCGCCGAGTTCAAGACCGTCGACCTCGACGAGCTCGCCAAGGACGTCGACGCCGTCCTCACGACTTCGCAGGAGTGGTGGCCCGCGGACTTCGGCCACTACGGCGGCCTGATGATCCGTATGGCGTGGCACAGCGCCGGCACGTACCGCATCGAGGACGGCCGTGGTGGCGCGGGCGCCGGCATGCAGCGCTTCGCCCCGCTCAACAGCTGGCCGGACAACGGCAACCTGGACAAGGCCCGCCGTCTGCTGTGGCCGGTCAAGAAGAAGTACGGCCGCAAGATCTCGTGGGCCGACCTGATGATCTTCACCGGCAACCGCGCCCTGGAGACCATGGGCTTCAAGACCTTCGGCTTCGCCGGTGGCCGCGCGGACGTGTGGGAGCCGGACGAGGACGTGTACTGGGGTCCCGAGCGCACGTGGCTCGGCGACGAGCGCTACAGCGGTGACCGTCAGCTCGAAGGCCCGCTGGCCGCCGTGCAGATGGGCCTCATCTACGTGAACCCGGAAGGCCCGAACGGCAACCCGGACCCGCTGGCCGCGGCCCGCGACATCCGCGAGACCTTCCGCCGCATGGCGATGAACGACGAGGAGACCGTCGCGCTGATCGCCGGCGGCCACACCTTCGGCAAGGCGCACGGCGCGGCGAACCCCGACGAGCACGTCGGTGCCGAGCCCGAGGGCGCTTCGATCGAGGAGCAGGGCCTCGGCTGGAAGAGCTCCTTCGGCAGCGGCAAGGGCCGGGACGCCATCACCAGTGGTCTCGAGACCACCTGGACCTCCACGCCGACCCAGTGGAGCCACGGCTTCTTCCAGAACCTCTTCGGCTACGAGTGGGAGCTGACCAAGAGCCCCGCCGGTGCCCACCAGTGGCAGCCGAAGGACGGCGCGGGCGCGAACACCGTGCCCGACCCCGAGACCGGTGAGCTCAAGCGCCCGCCGACGATGCTCACCACCGACCTGTCGCTGCGGTTCGACCCGGTCTACGAGCAGATCTCGCGCCGCTTCCTGGACAACCCGGACGAGTTCGCGGACGCCTTCGCCCGCGCCTGGTACAAGCTGACCCACCGCGACATGGGCCCGATCCAGCGTTACCTCGGCCCGCTGGTGCCGCAGGAGACGCTGATCTGGCAGGACCCGGTGCCCGCCGTCGACCACGAGCTGATCGACGACGCGGACATCGCCTCCCTCAAGGAGAAGCTGCTCGCTTCGGGCCTGTCGGTCTCGCAGCTGGTCTCGACCGCGTGGGCCTCGGCCTCGACCTTCCGCGCCAGCGACAAGCGCGGTGGCGCGAACGGTGCCCGCATCCGCCTCGAGCCGCAGCGCGACTGGGAGGTCAACGACCCGCAGACGCTGGCCCAGGTGCTGCGGACGCTGGAAGGCGTCCAGGAGGCGTTCAACAGCGCCCAGACCGGTGGCAAGAAGGTCTCGCTGGCCGACCTGATCGTGCTCGGCGGAGCCGCCGGCGTCGAGAAGGCGGCCAAGGACGGCGGCCACGACGTGACCGTGCCGTTCACCCCGGGCCGCACCGACGCGACGCAGGAGCAGACCGACGTCGAGTCGTTCGCCCCGCTGGAGCCGACCATCGACGGTTTCCGCAACCACCGCGGCAAGGGCCACCGTCTCCCGACGGAGTACCTGCTCATCGACCGCGCGAACCTGCTGGACCTGAGCGCGCCCGAGCTGACCGTCCTCGTCGGCGGTCTGCGTGTCCTCGGCGCCAACGTGCAGGAGTCGAAGCACGGCGTGTTCACCGAGAAGCCGGGGTCGCTGACCAACGACTTCTTCGCGAACCTGCTCGACATGGGCGTTCAGTGGACCGCCGCGAACGGTGACGCGGAGACCTTCGAAGGTCGCGACACCGCGACTGGCGAGGTCAAGTGGACCGGTACCCGTGCCGACCTCGTGTTCGGGTCGAACTCCGAGCTCCGCGCGGTGGCGGAGGTCTACGCCAGCGACGACGCGAAGGAGAAGTTCGTCCGCGACTTCGTGGCGGCGTGGGACAAGGTCATGAACCTCGACCGGTACGACGTGGCATGATCCGAGCCTGAACCTGGCTTGACACCGGGCCGGCCGCGTTTCGCGGCCGGCCCGCTGTGTTTCCGCCGGACGAAGGGAGACGGTTCACGTGTGGGACTTGCTGGCGGCGGGTGGCTGGGGACTGCTGGCCGGGTCGGCGTTGCTGCTCGGGGCGATGCTCGGCTTCCTGATCCGGATCCCGGGCAAGGCCGTGGCCAGCGTGATGGCCTTCGGCAGCGGCGTGCTGATCTCCGCTGTCTCCTTCGAACTGATCGCCGAGGCGCACGAAAAGGGCGGCTTCCTGCCGACCGCTCTCGGCGCTCTGGGCGGTTCGCTCATCTACACCCTCGCCAACATCGCGCTCGCCCGGCGAGGCGCCCGGCATCGCAAGCGCTCGGGCGGCCAGCAGCCGTCCGAGACCGAGCAGGCCGGGTCCGGTACGGCCATCGCGCTCGGTGCCCTGCTGGACGGCGTCCCCGAATCGATGGTGATCGGCACTAGCCTGCTCGGCGGCGGAAGTGTCAGCGTCGTGACCGTGGCCGCCGTGTTCATCAGCAACGTCCCGGAAGGGCTGTCCAGCGCGGCCGGGATGAAGCGGGCGGGCCGCAGTCCGCGCTATGTCTTCACGCTTTGGAGTGGTATCGCCGTGATCAGTGGTGTGGCGGCCCTGCTCGGTTACGGCGTTCTCGGAGGCGCTTCCGGTGCCGTCCTGGCCGTGATCACCGCGGTCGCGGGCGGCGCGATCCTCGCCATGATCGCGGACACGATGATCCCCGAGGCTTTCGAAGACGCGCATCTCTGGACCGGGCTGATCACGGTCGCCGGTTTCCTCACCGCGTTCGGCCTTTCGCACATCGAGGGCTGAGCGTCACCGGCCGGACGGCGGCGGGATCGGCGCTCCGGCGCAGGACCCGTCGTCGGTCTTGCCCGCCGAGAAGAACTCGACGGCCTTGCTCGCACAGGGGAGCGAGGACAGCGAACCGTGGTGGTCGTCCTCGATGGTGAGCAGGGCGCCGCCGATCCGCTCGCGCATGGCCACCGCCCAGCCGATCGGTGTCACCGGTTCGTAGGTGTGCCCGACAAGTTGCAGCGGACTGGTCCCCGGCGTGAACTTCCACGGCTGGACCGGCAACGGCCAGCCCGCGCACCGGCCGTTCCAGAAACCGGGGGAGGCGACGGCCGGATACGCGCTGATGCGCTCCAGCCTGCGCTGCCAGATCGTCTCGAAGTCCCGCGGACCTTCGGACGCGTTGCAGAGGATCGCCGTCTGCTGGAAGGTGTTGAACCCGTTGGGGTTCACGTCCCAGGCGAATCCGCGGCCCTGCCCGGACACGGGTTTCGCGGCGGGGTCGCCGCCGTCACGCAGGGCCGCGAGCGCCTTGGCGGCGTTCGCCCACTCGCGGCGCGGGCCGGCGAGGTGGTTCGTCACCGTCTCGCCGTGTTCGTCGCGGAGTTTCAGCAGCGCTTCGAGCACCGCGGGCTGCCGGTCGCCGAAGTGGTAGACGGCGTCGTACCGGGCGATCCACGCGGCGAAGTCCCTGGCCGTGATCTCGCCCGCCGCGACCATCGCGTCGTCCATCGCGCCGACGTCGAAGGTCGGCGACATGACCGAGTCCAGCAGCATGCGGTCCACCCGGGAGTCGAACGCGGTGCGGTAGGCGGCGCCGAGGGCGGTGCCCCAGGAGACGCCGTAGAAGCCGATCTTCGCCTCGCCCAGCGCCTCCCGGATCCGGTCCATGTCGCGGGCGACGTTCTCGGTGGTCAGGTTGCGGACGAACTCGGGATCGGCGGTGACGCAGCGCTGGTTCACCTTCGCGTCCCGTTCGAACACGAACCTGGCTTTTTCCTTGTCCGGCAAGGAAGACGGCGGTTCGGCGTCGTCACCCGGGAGCGGCGGGCAGGCGACGTCGGCGCTGTAGTCGACACCGCGCGGATCGAAGCCGATCAGGTCGTGGTCCACGCCGATCCCAGCGGCCTTGCTGTCGGTGACCCACCGAGGCTCGTGGATCCCGGACTGGCCGGGGCCGCCGGGATTCAGCAGTACGACGCCTTGCCGCCGCGCGGGATCGGTCGCCTTCCGCCGCGAGACCGCGATGTCGATCTTCCGGCCGTCCGGCTTCGCGTAGTCGACCGGGACGGGCACCATGGCGCATTCGGTGCGCTGGTCGTCCGCGGGCTCCCAGCCCTTGGCGACGTCCTTGCAGAGCTTCCAATCGAGCGAGGCGGGCGACGCGGAAGCGAGCGCCGGTGCCGTCAGCGCGGCCATCGTCGTCGCGAGCAGCACGATCGCGACCCGGTTGCGGGGCATGGGCGGTTCTCCAAGGCTCGACGGCGGGACTTCGCCAGCCTCGCCACGAGCCCCGTCCGTCCACATCGGCCGAACGGCCGAGGGCGTCGGCCGTTCGTTCAGACCTCGCCCGATGCCAGAAGGTTCAGCAGTTCGGCGTGCCCTGCCTGGGTGATCAGGCTGGCGGCGTCGAAGTAGACGCGCTCGTTGGTGATCCTGTCGCCGTCGAAGAAGAACACCGCGATGATCGGCACCCGGAACGCCTTGCCGGTGGGCGGGCGGCCGTAGAACTCGCCGAGGTTGGTGCCGAGCAGGTCGAATTCGACGATGACCGACTCGTCGGCGAAGTGGTAGCGGACGTTGTCGTGCCGCTGATCCGGGAAGGCCGTGCGGGTCATGCGGTAGTAACCCATGACCTCTTCGTCGCCGTCGAAGATCTGCCCCGTCGCCATGATCTCGTAGTGCGGATGGCCGTTGAAGGTGCCCAGGGTGCGGTCGAACTCCTGGGTCACCTCCGTGTCCATGTGCTCCTCGATGATCTTGTGGCGGCGCTCGCGCAGGTCTTCGTTGATCACTGGTCCTCCGGGTCGTCACTGGTCGCGATCCGGAGCCTACCGCCCGCGGCTTCGTCGTCGGTCCCGTAGAGGAGCGTGCCGCACGAGCGCGAGAGGCAGGTCATGGCCTCGATCTTGTGGCCGGGGAAATCGCCGATCTTCGCCGGAGCGGGGGAGAGGGCGATCGAACCGTCGGAGCGGAGTACACCCGCCGCGTACACGGCCGAGTCGAACGGGCCGTCGTCGCCGGGGTCGGAGGCGGCCGAGATCAGGACCCGGCCGTCCGCGGTGATCTCGACGTCCGAGGTGTGCCGGACGTTCGTGGTTGGGTACGGGACGCGGAACGGTTGTGACTTCGGCTTCTTGAAGGACAGTTTCGAGACCGAGAACTCCGCAGAGTAGAGCGTGGCCGGACGGGCGTCCTGCCCCCGGTCCGCCCAGACCGCGAACAACCGGTCATTCACGTTTTTCAGGGCGAAACCCTCGTAATTGTCGTCCGGATCGCCCTTCGGTACCCGGAACGTGCCGAGAACCTTCAGCCGCCGGTCTTTCAGGTCGAGGTGAAAGCCCTTGCCGTCGCTGGCCAGCGCGATGAATTCGCCTGACTTCCCCGGTACGGCTTCGGCGGCCTCCAAGTCGACCGGGAGCTCGCCGGGCCAGTCGATCGTGTCCACCTTGGACACCTCGCCGCGGTCGAGCCGGACCCTGACAGCTCGGTTCTCGCCGGACTTCTTGTTGTCCCGCAACACAAGTGCGTCCACCCTGTCGCCGTCCTTGTCGAGGACGGCGATGCCGCTGGCGCCCGAGGTCATCCCGGTGCCGATGGATTCCCAGCCGTCGCCTGCCAGTGCCGTGGACGGCAGGAACAGTGGGAGGGTCAATGCCGGAAGAATCGCGAGGGAGGCGAATTTCATGCCGGAGAACCTAGTGCAGGAACCGGGCGGGAAGAAGGCCGGAATCGGTGCACTTCAGTGGCAAGCGGCGGCGAGGCGGGTTCGTGTGATCAGATGGACGGCACCGGTGATCGAGTGGACGACACGTGTGATCAGATGGACGGCACGTGATGGGGGCCCGGGTGGCGAGAGTGGCGTCCATTCAGTCACGTGTGTCGTCCGTCTGATCACACGTGTCGTCCCTTCAGTCACGCGAAAGCTCCGGGTTGGTCGTGAGTGGCGATTCGGGTCTAACTCAAATCGTCACTCACAACCCCTGCGCTCAGCCGCAGGAAAGCGTGCCGGCCCGGAGGGCGTGGCTGCTTTCGTTCCCGTCGTCGGCCCAGACCACCTGCTTGCTCCCGGAGGCGCAGGTGGGCGAGATGGCGAAACCTTCGTTGTTGTAGTTAGGCATCGCGCTCGGCCGGTCGAATGTGCTGGTCACGGCGAACTTGCCCTGCGTGTTGACGGCGAGCGTCGTCGAGTTCCCGTCGCAGTTGTCGTCGCAGACCGCCCACAGCTTGCCGGTCGAGCCCTCGTATTCGAGCTCCATGATCGAGTCGAGGCCGCTCGCGAAACTCGCGACACGGGTGTACTTCCCGCCCGCCTGGTCGAGCGCGTAGGCGTAGATCATCCCGTTGCTCTCGAGGCCGACGAGGTAGAGGCCGGTGCCGTGGCCGGGGTAGGTGCTCGGGTTGTACGGCGCCTTCGTGCGCTCGTCCACGAACCCCTTCGCGGTGAGCGCGCTGTCCGGGATCCACGACACGGCTTCGAGCCCGTCGTTGGCCGAGACCTTCGGCAGATCCGCCGTCAGATCCCATTCGGCCTTGGCGGTGAGGGTCTTGGCCGAGCCGGAGACGTCGTAGCGGAGCACCTTGAGCGCGCTCTTCTTGTCGTTGTCGCCGTCGCGTTCGGTGGCCGCGACCACGCCGTCCGGGGTGGCCACGACGGCTTCGGCGTCGGGGTCGCCCTTGCCGCTGCGGTAGCGCAGCTGCTTGCCGGACGACCAGCCGTTGGCGGTGTCCGGCTTCCACTTCGAGCCATTGCGCACGAGGCGGTAAAGCGTGCCTGGCCCGTTCTTCACCGCCCACAGGACGTCGGCGCCTTGGAAGGACAAACCGCTCATGTTGCCGCCCAGAACGTCCGAATCGTCGGCGTTCGACACGGCTGAGCCGCCTGGCCAGGGGCTGTTCGCCGTCGTGCTCGCGGTGGCGGTCGTGGCGGACAGGATCAGCAGGGCGGCGGCGACGGTGGCCACGGCGACCGGGCGGATCCGGCGAGGTGATCGGGGCATTCGCGCTCCTTCGGGGCGGACGAAGTGGATCGCGGCGTGTCGTCACAAGTTAAGTAAGTTTCCTTACAAATACAAGATATCGCCAAGTTCTCACGAAATGAAGCAACGGCGGGTTTACAAAAGATGTCTACTTGTCAAACCGGGTGTACATCGCCTACAGTTTTGTAAACCCAGCCAATGGAGGAGGGTGCGATGAGCGAGATGACGGGCACGATCCCGGTGGGCTCGACCGACCGGTGGACCGACCGCAAGCGGTATCTGTGGCTGATCGGCCTGGTGGTGCCGTCGCTCGCGTTCCTGGCCATCGGACTGCACGCGGCCACCGGATGGGGCGTGTGGTTCTGGATCGGGCCGATCGTGATCCTCGTGGTCGTCCCCCTGATCGACCTCGTCGCCGGGCTGGATCGGGACAACCCGCCGGACGACGTCATCGAACGGCTGGAAAAAGATCGCTACTACCGGTGGATCACCTTCGCGTTCCTGCCCATCCAGTACGCGGGTTTCGTGGCCGCGTTCTGGCTGATCTCGCGCGGTGACCTGTCCGTTGTGGACAAGGTCGGCCTGGCGATCTCGATCGGCTGCATCGGCGGCATCGGCATCAACACCGCCCACGAACTCGGGCACAAGAAGGAAAGCCACGAGCGCTGGCTGTCGAAGATCGCGCTGGCGCAGAGTTTCTACGGCCACTTCTACATCGAGCACAACCGCGGCCACCACGTCCGGGTGGCCACCCCGGAGGATCCGGCCAGCAGCCGGGTGGGGGAGAGCTTCTACCGGTTCTGGCCGCGCACGGTGTTCGGCTCGCTGAAATCCGCGTGGGGCCTGGAGCGCAAGCGGTACGCCCGGCGCCACCGGCATCCGTTCCGGATCGGCAACGACGTGCTCAACGCCTGGCTGATGTCGGCGGTGCTGTGGGCGGCGATGACCGTGTGGCTGGGCCCGGGAATCCTGCCGTACCTGGTGATCCAGGCCGTGATCGGCTTCTCGCTGCTGGAAGTCGTGAACTACATGGAGCACTACGGCATGCGGCGGCAGAAGGTCGGCCCGCCGAACCGCCGTCGCTACGAACGGGTGGATCCCAGCCACAGCTGGAATTCCAACAACATCGCCACCAACGTCCTGCTCTACCACTTGCAGCGGCACAGCGATCACCACGCGAACCCGACCCGCCGTTACCAGACGCTGCGTGATTTCGCGGAATCGCCGGTCCTGCCGACGGGTTACGCCGGGATGATCGTGCTGGCGCTGTTCCCGCCGGTCTGGCGCCGCGTGATGGATCCGCGGGTGCTCGCGCACTTCGACGGTGACATCTCCCTCGCCAACATCCAGCCCGCCAAACGGGCCAAGGTCTTGGCACGCTACGGAACCCGCGTCACCGCGCGGTCCCGGGTCGCCGACGACACGCACGGCGACGCGACCGAGGGCGGGATGTGTCCTGGCTGCGGCTATGTCTACGACGAGAAGCTCGGCGACCCACGGGAAGGCTTCCCCGCGGGAACGCCGTGGTCGTCGATCCCGGATTCCTGGTGCTGCCCGGACTGCGGGGTGCGGGAGAAGGTCGATTTCGTGGCACCGGGAAGGGTCGGAGCATGATGAAGATCGAGGCGGACCGCGCGAAATGCGACGGGCTGGGCATGTGCGAGGCGATGGCGCCCGACTTCTTCGAAGTGGGTGACGACGGCACGGTCGTGGTGCTCGACGAACAGCCGGGCGAGGAGCACCGGCAGGATCTGGCGGCCGCCGTCGACGCTTGCCCCGTCCTCGCCCTGAAACTGCGGGACTGACCATGGCGCTGGTCGTCGTGGGCGCGTCACTGGCCGGACTGCGCGCGGTGGAGGCCGCGCGCCGGGACGGGTACCGAGGGCGGATCGTGCTGATCGGCGCTGAGGACCATCCGCCCTATGACCGGCTTCCGCTGTCGAAGGCGTTTCTCGGCGTAGAAGGCCCCGAGAAGGTCGAACCGTTCCACGGTGAGACAGCGTTGCGCGACGAGCTCGGCGTCGAACTGATGCTCGGCGCTCCCGCGGACGGGCTCGACACCGCCGCTCGCGAGGTCTCGGTGGCGGGGAAGACCGTTCCTTACGACGCGCTGGTGATCGCGACCGGCGCCACCGCGCGGCGGTTGCCGGGCAGCGAAGGGATCGCCGGGGTCCACGCGCTGAGGACCGCCGAGGACGCCCTGGCCGTCCGGGCCGCACTCGACAGCGGGGCCCGGACGGTCGTGATCGGGGCGGGTTTCATCGGTTCGGAGGTCGCCGCCGCGGCCCGCAAGCGCGGGCTGACGGCCACGATCGTCGAGGCGCTCGACGTCCCGCTCACGCGTTCTGTCGGAGCCGAGGCCGGTGCGATGTGCGCTTCGCTGCACCGGGAGGCGGGCACGGAACTGCGGTTGTCCACGAAGGTCACCGGCCTGGAATCCGATGGTGGCGTGGTGACCGGCGTCCGGCTTTCGGACGGCGAGGTACTGCCGGCGGACCTGGTCGTCGCCGGCATCGGCGTCGTCCCGGCCACCGGGTGGCTGTCGGGGAGCGGGGTCCCGCTGCACGAGGGCGACGGCGGCGTGGTGTGCGATGCCACGCTGGCGACCGGGGTGCCCGGCGTGTACGCCGCCGGCGACGTCGCCCACGCCGCGAACCCGCTGTTCGACGGCGAACTGATGCGGCTGGAGCACTGGACGAACGCCGCGGAGCAGGGTGCCGCGGCCGCTCGTCACGCGCTGGCACCGGAGTCGGCCCGCGCGCTGGCTCCGGTGCCGTACTTCTGGTCGGACTGGTACGACCATCGGATCCAGTTCGTCGGCACCCCGCGGGCGGACGAGGTGGTGACCGCGGTCCCGGCTTCCGGTGGTTTCACCGCGTTGTACCGGCGCGGGGACCGGATCGTCGGCGCGCTGACCGTCGACCGGCCGCGCGAGATCATGAAGTACCGCCGCCACATCGCCGGACGGGCGCCGTGGCCCGAGGCGCTGGCTTTCGCCGCCGAAACGGCTGCTTAGAATGACGATCATGAGCGAGGCACCGGTCACTGGAGGGCCGTACCGGCAGCCGATCGTCGCGTCGGCGATCGAGCTGACCGTGCGTTCCGGCTGGTCCTCGGTGACGATGAGCAAGCTCGCGGAGATCGTCGGGGTCAGCCGTCAGACCGTCTACAACGAACTCGGCTCGAAGACCCAGCTGGCCGAAGCGATGATCTCGCACGAACTCGCGCGGTTCCTCTCGGTCGTCCGTGATGCCTTCGAACGGCACCCCGAGGACCTGGTCGAGGCGATCCACGACGCCGTCCGCGGCGTTCTCGAACTCGCCGACGACAATCTCCTGCTGCGCGCCATCGTCTCGGCCACGCATGGCGCCGACACGGAACTGCTGCCACTGCTGACGATCCGGGCGGGCAGCCTCCTGGGCGAAGCGACGATCATGCTGCGCGGCCGTGTCCGCGCCTACGACCCGCCGCTGGACGGCGAGCATCTCGACGTCGCCATCGACGTCGTGGTCCGGACCGTGCTGAGCCACATCATGCAGCCGTCGGACACTCCCGCGCGCACGGCGGACGCGCTGGCGTGGATGGCTTCGCGGGTACTCGGCGCGAGCACGAGCCGCTCACTGCGGCATCCGACGCTGGATTAGCGCCGCGGTCTCGGCCGGGCTCAGACGCGTATTGTCGATACGCAGGTGACCGTGCCGCTCGATCAGGTCCTGGGCATGGACCCGGCGGGTTTCGTCGGTGTTCATGACGTAGTCGCGGTCGAGTGCGAGAAGGTTGGCGTGCGAGAACTCGAGATCGCGTTTGCTGGGCTTGCGGTCGAGGCGCAGCTCGGTGGAATTGCGCTTGAGGCGCTCGTCGAGGTCCGAGTACAGCTCGACGAACCGCGTCCGCCCGCCGCGTGACCCCACGATGTCGACGTACGAGCCGATGAGCTCGGCGTCTTCGGGCAGCTCCAGCCCCCAGACGTAGGTGAAGACGAGCCCCGGCAGATCCGCGTCCGCGGCCTCTTCGATGACGCGGCGGCGGAACTCGTTGACGAGCCTGCCGAACGGCGGCGAGCCGAACGGGAAGATGCCGAGCACCGGCTCGACGGCCATGTGGTTGTGGAAAAGCTTGAACCCGGTGAGTTTGCACAGCTCCTCGCCGACGGTCATCTTGCCGACGGCGGGCGGTCCGAAGATCACGACGAAGTCCACCCGGTCACGTTAGCGGCCTCGCGCCGCTGAAACTGTCGGTGCCGTGTGCGAGGCTCCACCGATGATCGTCGTGTTCGATGCCGAGCTCTGGGTCTGGGACGCCCGCCGTGGGGAGACCTGGACCTTCGTGAGCCTGCCCAAGGACGTCTCCGAGGAGATCCGGGAGATCACCGATGGCCCGCGCCGGGGGTTCGGGGCGGTCCGCGTCCAGGTCGGCATCGGTGGCAGCAAATGGAAGACGTCGATCTTCCCGGACTCGAAACGCGGCGCGTACGTGCTGCCGGTCAAGAAAGCGGTCCGCAAGGCCGAAGGGATCGAGGAAGGTGATGTGGCGAAGGTGACCGTCGAACTGATCGACCTCTGATCGTCAGAGCAGGTGCTCGCCGATGGGGGCCGATGCCGCTCGGCGCGCTGACCGGAGGGCTGCTCGCGCACAGGTTCGGGCTTCGCGTTCCCTACCCTGTCGCGGGTGTCATGCGGGGCCTCGCGCTCGTGGCCGCGCTTCCCGTGCTGATCCCCGCGATGCGAGAAGCTACTCCTCGGTGAGCTCGGCCAGCTGATCGGCGGCGTCCTGGTTACCGCGTCCGGCCAGCCGCCGCAGCTCGTCCAGCGCACCCAGCTCGGTCGCCGTCTCGATCAGCTGGTCCGCCGCGTCACTGCTGCCGCCGTCGGCCAGCCGCCGGAGTTCGGCCAGGTCGCCGCGTTCGCCGGCGTCCTGGATCCGCTCGTCGATGGCGTCCTGCTCGTCGCTCATGTCACCAGGCTACGGCCAGGGGCACTCGTTCACCGTGATCGCCGCTTTCATTCCCGGCCGGTCTTCGCCAGCTTCGACGGCCACCAGATCTTCCGTCCGACGTCCACCGTCAGGGCCGGTACCAGCAGCGAACGCACCAGCAACGTATCGAGCAGAACGCCGAACGCGACGATGAACGCCAGCTGAGCCAGGAAGAGGATGGGGAGGACGGCCAGCGCGGCGAAGGTCGCGGCGAGCACGACGCCCGCGGACGTGATCACGCCGCCGGTGACGCGCAGGCCGCGCAAGGTGCCGTCCCGGGTTCCGATCCTTCCCGCCTCTTCGCGGACCCGGGTCATCAGGAAGATGTTGTAGTCGATTCCCAGCGCTACGAGGAACACGAAGCCGAACAGCGGGACGACCGGGTCGGCGCCGGGGAAGTCGAAGACGTGGTTGAACACCAGCGCCGAGACCCCCATCGTCGCGGCGAACGACAACACCACCGTGCCGATCAGCAGCAGCGGCGCGAGCAGCGATCGCAGCAGCAGGGCGAGCACGAGGAAGATCACCACCAGGACGATCGGGATGATCACCATGCGGTCGTGCTCGGAGGTCTCCCTGGTGTCGAGCAAGGTCGCCGTCGGTCCGCCGACCTTGGTGCCGTCGACGGGGTGCACGGCTTCGCGGATTCGCTGGACCGTCGCGACGGCCGCGTCCGAGTCCGGGGGATCGGCCAGCACCGCGTCGATCTTCGCGAGCCCGCCCGCTTCGGCGCTTTGTCGGACGTCCGAGACGCCTTCGACGCGCGTCAGTGCGGTCACCGCTTGAGCCTGGCCGGCCGGGGTGATGATCACCGTGGGCGAACCGGAGCCGCCGGGGAAGTAGCGGGAAAGGACTTCCTGTCCCGCCACGGAATCGACGGGGGTGAGGAAGACGTCGGACTGCGCGGTGCCGGAAGCCTTGAGCTGCGGCAGGAACGCGCCGCCCGCGAGCAGGACGACGGTCGTGACGATCCAGACCGTGCGCGGCGCACGCGAGATCCAGCCCGAGACGCGGCCCCAGAGCCCGCCGGTTTCCTCCTTCGGCGGGGCCACCGCCGGTCGGAAGGGCCAGAAGGCGTTGCGCCCGCACAAAGCCAGGACGGCGGGCAGGAACGTGATGGTCGTGAGGAACGCGGCGCCGATGCCGATCGCCGCCACCGGGCCGAGTCCCTTGTTGGAGTTCAGGTCGCTGAACAGCAGGCAGAGGACGCCGAGGATCACGGTCCCGGCCGAGGCCGCGATCGGTTCGATGGTCGAACGCCAGGCCGTGCGGAGCGCGGAGCGGGCGTCGTCGGTCGTCCTGAGTTCTTCGCGATAGCGCGAGATCATCAGGAGCGCGTAGTCGGTCGCGGCGCCGAAGACGAGGATGAACAGGATTCCCTGACTCTGCCCGTTCAGCGCCAGCACGTCGTGGTCCGCGAGCAGGTACACCGCGAGACTCGCCGTTCCCAGCGCGAACACCGCCGACAACAGGACGAGCAGCGGGAGCAGCGGGCTCCGGTAGACGATGATCAGGATGAGGGCGACCACCGCGCCCGCGACCAGGAGCAGCAGCCCGTCGATCCCGCCGAACGCCTCCTTCAGGTCGGCGACCTGGGCGGCGGGGCCGGTCACGAGCACTTTCAGCCCGTCGGGGGTGTCGCGGGCGAGCGCGTCCCGCAGTGCCTCGACGCCGTCCCCGGGGTCGCTCGTGGCGTCCAGGAGCACGACGACCTGCGCGCCCGCGTTGCTCTGCGGTGCGGGGATGAGCCGCGTGCTCGACGTCCGGTCGGTGAGGAACCGTTTGTCGGCCTCGGTCAGGCCCGACGGCCGTTCGGCGACGACGATCGCCGGGATGACGGAAGAGCTGGAGAACTGCTTCTGGAGCTCGCCGACCTCGGTCGCCTCGGCCGACGCGGGCAGAAAACTACTGCTGTCGTTCTCCGTGACCTGGCTCAGCTTGCCCGCGAACGGGCCGCTGAACCCGCCGAAGAGCAGCCAGGCGACCGCGACGAGGGCGGGGAGCAGCCACCGCAGACGTGACCGCGTGCGGGTGGGTCGTTCGACTTCCGAGATCATGGACGGATGGCTCCCGTGGCAGTGCTACTTCGACGAGTGAATATTTCGACCATCGAAATAGTAGAGTGGTCACCCGGACGGGGCAACAGGAGGGGAGGTTTCGGACATGTCGGAGGGCGCTGAAGAGGTCGAACGGGTCACGGACGACCTGCTGGTTCTCCTGCTGCGGCAGCTGACCGTCGAGTCGGACCGGTTCGCCGAGATGTTCGGCGAGGCGCACGGCCTGCACCGGACGGACCTCAACGCGCTCGCGGTGATCATGGACGCGGCCAGGATGGGGACCCCGATGAGCCCGAGCATGCTCGCGAGCGCGTTGCACCTGAGCGCGTCGGCGACGACGTCGGTGCTGGACCGGTTGGAGCGGGCGGGGCACCTCTACCGGGACCGGAGCGCGACCGACCGGCGCAAGGTCGAACTGCGGATGCACGACCAGGCCCGCGAGATCGGCGCCGAATTCTTCCTGCCGCTCGGCCGGAGCTACGCCGCCGCGTGGCAGGACATGGGGGAGGAAGAGCGGCGGACGGTCGCCCGGTTCCTGCGGAGCAGTATCGCCGCGACAGTGGAGGTCCGCGGGCGGCTGGCACCCTGAACGGGCCACTCGGACTGCGGGGCGCGCATTCCCCGGGAACACTCGGGGCATGCGATGTGTGGTGCTCGGGGCGACGGGTTATGTCGGCGGACGGCTGGTGCCGCAACTGCTCGACGCGGGCCACGAGGTCCGCGTGGTGGCGCGTTCCCCGGAGAAGGTCGCGGAGGAGCCGTGGCGTGACCGTGTCGAGGTCGAACGCGGCGACGTCACCGATCCGGCCTCGATCGAGACGGCGCTGACCGACTGTGAGGTCGTCTACTACCTCGTGCATTCCTTGGCGCGCAAAGACTTCGTCGAGGTCGACCGGGAAGCGGCGCGAACCGTCGCCGAGGCCGCGAAGACGGCGGGCGCGCGGCGGCTGGTGTACCTGGGCGGCATCGTGCCGGACGACGAGGACTTGTCGCCACACCTGGCGTCCCGTGCCGAAGTGGGCCGGGTCCTGCTGGGCTCCGGGGTGCCCGCGCTCGTCCTGCAGGCCGCGGTGATCATCGGCTCGGGATCGGCGAGCTTCGAGATGCTGCGCTACCTGACCGAGCGGCTCCCGGCGATGGTCACCCCGCGCTGGGTGCGCAACCGCATCCAGCCGATCGCCATCCGCGACGTGCTGCACTACCTCGTGCACGCCGCCGAGCTGCCGTCCGAAGTGAACGGTGCCTTCGACATCGGCGGTCCCGACGTCCTGACCTATGTGGACATGATGCGCCGTTACGCCATCGTCGCCGGACTGCCGAGGCGGGCCGTCGTGCCGGTGCCGGTGCTGACCCCGTGGCTGTCCGCCCAATGGGTCAACCTGGTCACACCCGTGCCGAAGTCGATCGCCGTACCGCTGATCGAATCGCTCGTGCACGAGGTGATCTGCCACGACCACGCGATCGCCGAGCACATCCCGGACCCGGCCGAGGGCCTCACCCATTACGAACATGCCGTCGAACTGGCGCTGACCCGGATCAGGAACGCCGACGTGCCGACCCGCTGGTCGGACGCGTCGACCGCGTCCGCGCCGTCGGATCCGCTGCCGAGCGACCCGGACTGGGCGGGCGGGACCGTCTACGAGGACAAACGCGAGCAGCGGACCGACGCCTCACCGGAAGCGCTGTGGGACGTCATCGAGTCCATTGGCGGGGAACACGGCTGGTATTCGTTCCCGCTCGCGTGGTCGGTCCGCGGCTGGGCCGACCGGCTCGTCGGTGGTGTCGGGCTGCGCCGCGGACGGCGGGATCCCCGGCGGCTTCATCTCGGCGAGGCGCTGGACTGGTGGCGCGTCGAATATCTCGACCGGCCGCGGATGCTGCGATTGAGGGCGGAGATGAAGTTGCCGGGGCGCGCCTGGCTCGAACTCAGCGTCGAGTCCGATGAGGACGGTGGGACCGTCTACCGGCAGCGGGCGGTGTTCGAGCCGCACGGCCTGGCCGGGCACGCGTACTGGAAGGGGATCGCGCCTTTCCACGGCGTCATCTTCGGTGGCATGGTCCGCAACATCACCGGTGCGGCGCAAGGCGTCGTGAGTGGCAAGGCCGGTTAGAGCCGTGTTTTAGGTGCCTGCTGGGTTCTGGCTGTGGCGGAGCGTGAGTCCGGTTCGTGAAGGCCTCCTTGCCTCGGCTCAGCC
>NZ_JBHXJK010000101.1:0-32802 GCF_042723255.1 Amycolatopsis thailandensis | reverse complement strand
GCCCTCGTTCCACCTCCTAACGACGAGTGAGAACTCGCTTCGCCAGCCAGCCCGCGTAGACGGCCAGCCCCGCGACACCGGCCTTCCGCGTGGGGCCGGCCGCGATCGCCAGGCCGATGGCGAGTTCGGTGGCGCCGTTGCGGTAGGTCCAGTTGCGGACGTCGTCGGCGAAGGCCATCTTCGTCACGGGTTCGAAGGCGGCGGGGGCGGCGAAGTGGGCGAGACCGGTCGCGGCGATGCCGAGGCCGAGGACCTTGCCGGTGCGTGCGGACATGGAGTTGCCTTCCTTGTTCAGTCGAGGACGCCGGCGCGGCGCCAGAGCCGCCGGCTCGGACCTCCGATGAGGCCGATCTCGGTGAAGTATTCGACGGCCTTGGCCGCCCACGACGCCTTGGTGCGGCGCCAGTGCGGGTTCGCGTCGGCGACTTGGCGGGCTTCGCGGGGGTCGAGGCCGACAGAGGTGTATGCCTTGGGGTGCAACAGTTCCGACGTCGCGACATAGGCCATCCCGGCGATCGCCCAGCGGATCAGCTCGCGGCCGACCCGGCCGTGCCGGGCCCAGGCGCGGCCCAGCTCGTCCTTGGCGAAGCTGATGTGACGGGCTTCTTCGATGACGTGGATGCGGGAGATCATCCGGATCATCGGCTGCAGGCTTTCGTCGCGCATCATCTCGCGCTGCATCCCGTCGGCGAGCTCTTCGACGTAGATGGCTCCGGCGAACAGCAGCGCGGGGCCGCAGACCGCGCCGAACACCTTGCCCGCGCGATGCGCCGAGCGGCTCGGGCGCCGGACGACGCCGCCGCTCTTCGCGATCGAGCGGGCGAACATGGTGCTGTGACGGCATTCGTCGGCGATCTCGGTGAGCGCGTACTGGGCGTTGTGCGTCGTCGGATCGCTGTTGTACACGTGGCGCACGAGGCCCTGCATCAGGATCAGCTCGAACCAGATGCCCGACGCCGCCGCGGCCGCCGCTTCCTGACGGCTCAGCTCACCGCGCTGGTCTTCGTCGAGCCGGCCCCACAACTCGGTGCCGTACAGGGAACATCGTTCCGGCGCCTTGCCGTAGGCGCCGTCGACCAGCGGTGCCAGCCAGTCGACGTCGACGTCGGGGTCGTAGGAAAGCCGTGCGGAGGAGCGCTGCAGGCGCTCGGCGACGCGTTCGCTTTCGGTGTTCGCGGTCATGACGACCTCCCAGGATCGGAGCTTCCCAGCGCGCGCAGGGTGAAGGTGACCAGGTTCGGGATCGTGTCCGGGCCGCCGTTCCCGGCCAGGGGGCCGACGAGCGTTTCCGCACCGGCGCCGACCAGCGCCGCGGCGGTCGCTTCCGCGTCCTGCGACGGCAGCAATCCCCTGGTGACGCCATCCGCGATGGCCTTGGCGATAACCTCGCGGAACGCCCGGCGGAACACCAGCCGCTCGGCCTCGACCACGGCGTCGACCGGTTCGGCCAGCAGCGCGTACGCCAGCCTCGGCGCCTTCAGGGCCCGGCCGGCGAAGGTTTCGATCACCGCGACCACGCGCTCGCGGACGTCACCCTGCGCCGCGGCCGCCTCGACGCTGGCGATCTCACGGGAGACGACCTCGCGGAAGACCTCGACGATCAGGTCGGCCTTGGACGGGAACTGCCGGTACACGCTGCCGGTGCCGACGCCCGCCCGCGCGGCGACCGCGGCCATGGAGCAGCCCGCGTAGCCGGTCTCGGCCAGCAGCGCGACGGCCGCGGCCAGGATCTCGCCTCGCTGCGAGTCCAGCCTGGCCTGCGTCTTCTCGGTACGTCGGTACGGCACGAAAGGAGTGAAGCACGGATTCCGCACTTCAGCAATGGGCAGGACGTTACCGCCGAGCCGCGCCCTCGGGCCACACGATCGTCGTGGGCAGCCCGAGCCCGCGGGCGGCCGCGACGGTCTCCGCGGTGACCCCGGGCGCGCCGTCCCAGACGGCCACAAGGGCTTCGACAGAAGTCAGCATGTATTCACTGGCGGCCGTGTAGGCGGCGTGATTCGACTCGGCGTAGCGCATCGTGTGCACGGAACGGGCCCTGCTGATGAGGTCGTCGAAAGCCGCGAGGTTGCCGGGACCGACCTTGCGATCGCGATAGTCGGACGCGGGCAGAACCACTTCGATGGTTCCCCCGAGCCGGAGGACGGTTCGCGCGAACACCTGATCCGCGCCCCGCGCGAGGCAGGTCACGCCGACGAGACCGCTCGTCTCGTGGCCGAGCAGGATCGCCCGGAATTCCTCTTCCATCAGGACGACCGTCTCGCTGGTCAGATCCAAATGCCCGGTGATCCCGATCCGCACGACAGGCACTCCCCTCAGCTCTCGTCGAGCTGAGCCAGTAGCCGGCTCACCTCCGCGAGCCGCCCTTCGAAAGCGGCCGAAAAACCGTTCGCGAGCCGCGAGAAGACCACCGACGACTCCCTTAGCGCGGCCACCGCGTCCGCTCGCCTTTCACTCGCGAGGAGCACTTTGGCGTGCACATGCAGCGCCCCGGCCAGTTCTTCCTCGTACTGATTCTCGCCCAGCGAACGCAGGTCACGGTGGATGCGGACCGCGTCGCCGGTCGCCTCCGCCGCGCCACCGGCTTGGCCCGATGCCAGCAGATCGGCACTGTAGCCGAGCAGAGCGCTCGCGAGATGCCGCTGATGGACGGTGAGATCGGCCTGATTCACCTGCTTCGACAGTTTCACGGCGTCCTGCGCGACACGGACGGCGTCCGCCTTTTTTCCGGCTTTCAAAAGGCAGGCGCTGTAATCCCCGAGCACTTCGAGCAGGGCGGGCCGGTAGACATCGGGGTGGGCCGTCGCCTTCAACTCGATTCGCCGCACCACCTCGGCCAGTACCCGCACTCCGCGCATCAGCAGACCCGCGTCGGCATACCGCCGGGCCAGTTCACGGTTCAGGCTGAGCGCTTGGTCGACGGTGCGGTCGCCGTCGAGCCGGATGATCCGTTCCAGGACGAGCGCGGTGATCAACGGCGTGGCGCCGCCGGACTCGGCTTCCCACAAGCGTTCCAGTAGCTCGGGTCCGGAAAGGGCGACGAACCTCTCGGCCACCCCGCCGGGTGCGCGCCGGACGAGCTCGGGGCGTTTCAGGACGACTTCGGCGAGCAGGGATGATGACGGTGAGTTCATCAGCAACGTATCCGCCGCGCGCCGTGCGGCGGCGGAGTCGTCGGCGAGCAGCAAGGTGACCAGACCGCGGGCTTGGTCGCCGGTCAGACCGAAGCAACCGTCGCCGTCGAGTGCCAGCCGCAGTACGGAAGTGACGAGATGGGCGGGCTTCAGCGGGGCCACGATGTCGCTCGACGGGTACCACCGCTCGTGGAGGTCCAGCACTCTCCTGGCGTCCTCCTGGTCACGCGCGACGCGCAGGCGTGTCAGAAGATCAGCCGCTTCCCCGCGAGGCAAGGGGAACGCCAGTGTGGCGACCAGGACGACGGCCGCCAGCCGCAGCCGCCCTTCGACGGACAAGCTCCACCTCGCCGACTCGTGCTCGCACAGCGTTTCCACCAGCTTGCCCGGCCGACTGAATCGGGCGGGTGCGCCCTGGAGCACCGCCGCGAGCGCGACGATCTGCACCTCGTACGTCGAATCCGCGGCTTCCGCCGCCGGTGCCGGGGGTCGCGATTCACGACCGAGCATCCCGCAGAACACGTCGATCGAAGCGGCCATCACCCGCGACGGTGCCGGGAGCGGGCGCACTCGTTGTTGACTGGCCGGGGCGCGGTCGAGCGACCGCCGCACGACCTCCCACCAGGCTCCGGCGTCGTTGTCGAGCACGAGGACCCTGGCCACCGGGGGAAGCGCGTGTGCCAGGCCGGCGAAGTCCTCCGGCTCCCACCTGCTCCCGCCGTCGACGATGACGAGCAGGCCCCTCGCCGGGAATTCCCCGGTCAGGCTCACCGCGGGCGCCGACGGCCAGAGGACGACCCACCCCCGCGCGGTCGCTTCCGCCGCCAGCGCGTGCGCGAGCTGGCGCAGACCCCGATCCGGGTCGCTGTAGAGCAGCCGCACCGCGAGCGGATCAGCTTTGGTGAGCCAGGCGGTCAGTTCCGCGAGCTCGGCCTCACGCCCGACGGCGGCCATCCGGTCCGCGCGGGCGAGCAGTTTGCTCGGCAACCGATCCGCGGGGGCGAGTGCGACCGGACGGTCCGGCGGATCGAACACCCGGATGATCCGGCCGTCGCCCGACCGTCCGTGGAATCCGTCTTCACCCACGTCGACCCAGACATGACCGCCCGCCGGGATCGACACCGGGCGTTCCCCCGTGTCCGAGAAGACGCCGAGAAGCACTGGATCGCTGTCGGGCACCTTGACGAACACGCTGTGCTCGCCGGGTTCGCCGCCGATCCGCATCCGCCCCCCGTCCCGGGTGAAGGCGAGTTCCCGCCGTCCCAACGCCGCCGCGATCGGGGCGACGAGGCCGGGGGTCACGTCTTCGAACGGGCCGACGGACGCGAGCCGTTCCCCTTCCAGCCTGTCGTTGAGCACCTGTCGCAGCTGCCAGGCGGTGGCCGTCCGCAACACGTCGGCGGGCAACCGTTTCCAGGCGCCGTAAGCCCAGTCGACGATGCCGGACCGATCCTCGACCACCAGCGAGTACAGCACCCGCTTCAGTTCCGGCTCGCCGTCACGACCGGTGAGTACCTTTTCGTTGATCCGTTCCTCCAGCCGGAGCAACGGCGAAAGGGAGTTTTCGTGCATGCCTTCGAACACCGCCCACACGTCGTGGATGGGAGCGTCATCGAGGCTCTCGTCCAGCAATCCGCGAAGCCGGGTCCGAAGCGTCGGCAGCAGTTCGGCGCGCAACGCGATCCCGGTGGTCCCGCGAAAACCGATCCAGTCCGCGAACCACAGGTCGGTCTCGGACGAGACGTCCAGCCGGGGCAAGGCCCTGAGCCGGACCGCCCGGATCAGCTCCGGCTCGATCCGGGTCGCCGGGCTCAGCGCCACCGCGAGTTGCACATCCGGAGGCAGCTCGGAAAACACGGGCTCGTTCGCCAGTACCCTTTCGAGCGTTTCGAGCACTCCGGTCATCGACATGACGCCACCCGCACCCGGCTCGCCGTGGTGGACCGATCCCAGCTCACCAGGGTCAGCGACAACCTGAGCGCGCCGTTCAGCCGTCCCGGGGACACCGGCACCAGCGCGACGGGGGCACAGGCTCGTGACAGGACCAACGCGGCGAACCGCGCCCACTCACCCGTCAGGGGCCGGTCCGGCAGGTCCGGTCGGCCCGCCAGCCCGAGATCGGACAGGACGAGCACTTTGCCGCCGGGAGCGGGCGGCCGGTAGGCCTTCGGCTCGGCGGTGGGCTCGTCGCGGCATCCCCGCGAGGGCGTCCCGGCGAAGTAGCGCACGACGGTCGCCTGGTCGCCGACCACCGCGCGCACCCGGGTGACGAGCACGTCCTGATCCCGGCGGAAGGGGGCCATGGCGGGCCCGGTGTCGACCAGGACCTGCACGCCGAACCGGGACGTCGTGATCCGCGCTCTCGGCAGTTCCCGGATCGGCAGGCCGCGCGCGATGGTGTCGACCAGGACGCCGACGTCGACCGGCCCGTCGAACACCGGCCGGGACAACATCATCTGCAGGATCGACCGCTCGGAGCGCGGTGGCAGCAGGCCTTGGTGCGCGGGCCGGGCGGTGAGGTGACGCGGCTCGGGCCGCGGCACCGGTTCCGCGTGGAGCTTGTCGCGGCACCCGGGGACGGGCGGGCTCATCACCACGGTGGGCTTCACGGCTTTGAGCTCCGGAGACGCCGGCTCCTGCGGCGGCTCTGGCTGTACCGGCGGCTCTGGCGGCTCCGGCTGTTCATCCGGCACCGGCGGCGAATCCTCCCCTGCCGTCCGTTGCCGGACGCTGACGTCGCGCGGCGGCCGCCCGTAGTCCTCCTGCTCGGGCAAGAGCAGGTCGTCCTCCGAAAAGCCGAGCAGCCGCGCGACGACCCGCCTGGTCGCGACGTCACCGATCCCGTCGGCTCCCAGGGCGCGCAGTACGTCGCCGAGCCAGATCTCAGTACGCATGGCCCGGCACATCGGCGCCGTCCACCTGGACCTTGATCAGGCTCAGGTTCAGCAACCACTTCCATTCGGCTTCCCGGTGCGGGCCGATCCCGAGCCTGCGACAGGCGCGATAGGTGTCCAGCAACTCCGCCGTGCTCGGCGCGCGTCGCGCGTTCTGCCTGGCGTCGAGCCGGGCCTCGTCGAGACGTTTCGCGAGGGCCTTGGCCAGTTCGTGGTCTTCGGCCGTCGGCTCGGTTCCCTCGGCCCGGTGATGCGCCAGTGCGATCTCCACCAGCCGCTCGACCGAGGAATCCGGCAGCCAGGCGACGACACAGCGGCGCAGGAAGGCCTCCGGCAGTTCACGTTCTTCGTTGGTGGTCACCACCACCAGATGACTGCTGGACTTCGACGGCTCGTCCGGTGCTCCGGCGGCGGGCAGTTCCCTTCTGACCCGGCGCCGAGTCTCGGTGACCTCGAACTCCCCAGCGCCGAGCGGGACGAGCAGGCCGTTGGGCAGATCGGGATCGGCCTTGTCGATCTCGTCGATCAGCAGCACGGAACAGCCGTGCTCACGTCCGCTGTTCTCCGCATCCCGCGGGTCGGTCGCGTGATGCTCCTCAGGCAATTCGTCGCCCCCGGAGCCGCGCAGCTTGGCGGACATCGGCGCGTACGCCCACCAGAGCGCGCCCGGCTCGACGTACCGGAAGTCCCGCCACGAGTCCTGTTCCTCGGATCGTCGTTGCGCGTCGGCGAGCCTCCGGACGCTGTCGAACGTCCACAGTAGATCCTGCGCCTGGGTTCGCGCCGTCACCACGTGCTGGTAGAACCGCCACCTCTTCTCGGCCGCGACGAAGGGGGCGAGCGAAGACTTGCCGGAGCCTGGTTCCCCTCGCAGCAGCAGCGGCCTTCCGGTGGCGAGCGCGACGTCGACCGCGGTCCGCAGCTCCGGGCCCATCAGATAGACCGAACCGTCGTCCCCGACGGTGTCCGTGATTTCGAGTTCGTCGCTCATTCGATCCCCTCAAACGGCTTGGGCGAGTCTTTTCAGGTCTCTCCGGAAGTCCCTGGCGTTGCTGATCTCCGCCTGACTGATCCGGCCGATTTCCTCCACGTCCTGCGCTTTGACCTCCCGGCCGGTTTCGGCGAGCAACAGAATCCCCACTCCGGGAAGATCGGCTCGAAGCCGCCGGGCCGCCTCGATCACGACGGATACCCGTAACTGCGCGAGCGCCAGTACCAGGATGAACCTCCGGTCACCACTCAGCGGGATTTCCCGCGAGAACTGGGTCCAATTCGCCCGTCCGGCGAGCTCGGCGACCTCGTTCCGCATGCGCTGCAGCAGTTCTTCCACCGCGTTTTCCCCGGTGTTGATGGTCGCCGACCCGAACAGGACACTGTCCCTGGTGGTACGGAACTGAGTGGCCACCATCAAATGGTCTTTGGCCAGTTCTTCGTCTTCGTCCGGCAGAATCAGCACGCCATTGAAACTCCCGAGCTCGGCCGGTCCCGGAACCGTGCGGCGGGCCACCTCCGTGTCCACCCAGCTCGGCATCAGGTACTTGAGCATCATGCCGAAGCTCTGCCTGTCCCGCGCGGCCCTGCTGATCTGCTCGATCGCGTTCGCGACCTGACGGCTGCCGCGAGCGGCCAGGAAAAGCGTCGCCAGCAGATACTCGGTCGCCACGACCGGGACTTTCACGGCAGGCCTCAAGATCGCCGCCGCGCCCTGCAGAGCGGCCCGGTCGCATCGCGTGCCCGACAAGCTGACCCCGACGAGCTTCACCCATTCCCGCACCATCTCCGTCGGGAGCGGCGGCAGTACGGCGAATTGCGCGACCGTCCGATCGATCAGCCACCGCGATTCTTCTTCCACCGGCCGCGTGCCCGGGAATTCGACGCGGACACACTGATCCGCCTCGATATCGTTGATCCCCGCCTTTTTGATGTCCTGCATTCTGATCGATCCGATGAGCACCGGGACCACGAACAGCGGTGGTTCTTCGAACTGGCGGTTCATCGCCACGGCCACTTCGTCCTTCACCCGCGAGGACTTCAGCGCGTTTTCGTCGAAGAGGAATACGATGGCCTGGCACTGCCTCAACTCCATCTGAACGCGGCGCTTCCACTTTTCGGCGGCGTCGATCTTCTTGTCGACGAAGACCTCATAGTCCTTTTCCAGCCTGCGGCACAGTTCATCGCGGATGTACGCCGCTTGCGTTGGCCCCCCGTGCTCGTCGGTCCGGCCGGTGGAGCTGTGGCTGATGAAGATCTTGATCAAGGAGCGCCTGCCTTCCCCTCCGTGGTCCACTGGGCGAACCACGCCTTGTTCTGTGTGGCGAGCACCCGTTCGCATTCGAGCACGACGTCACCGGCCCGGCCTTCGTGCCAGCGGGCGCGCAACGCCTCCAGCTCGTCCGCCGTGCGGTCGTAGGCCATCGTGTGGGACTCGAAATGCGCGGCCGCCGCGTGGGTCGCGACCGCCGTCGCGGCGGTGGTGAAAACCCCGATCCACGCGGACGCCCAGTGCGTCACGGGCACCGCCGCGGCGGCGGCGAACACGCCGGCCACGGCGGCCAGGACGTACTGCGCGATCCGGTAGCGACCTGCCTTGCGCCCCTGTTCGAAACTTGCGCCTCGGTAGTACTTCAGCTGCCCGCCGAGCCGGACGTCCACATAGGACTGGGCGTTGGTGACGGCAGGCAATGACCGTGGCTTGCCCGGGATCGGGACCGCGCTCACCAGCAGGTGAAGGCGGGAATGGCCCGTCATGAGCACTTCCAGCCGCTCGTCCAGAACAGCGAGCCGGTCGTCACGCTCGTAAGGCCGCGCCCGTGCCAGGCAACCGAAGATCTCGGCCTTCAGCTCTTCGGAGATCGCCCGCAGCCGCGCCGCGTCCTCCACCCGTGACGTCCCCGCCTGCGCCGCCACCCAGGGGCTCAGCCCGATGGTCAGCACGGCGACGACGGCCGCCCACCAGCCGTCGTCGCCGAACCAGCCGGAGCCGACTCCGGCGACGGCACCGGCGAGTACCAATACCAGCGCCGAAAGCCGCCACCGCCGAAGAGTCTTCTTGGCCTTGTCCGCGGCGATCGACCACCGCCGCTGCCATTGCCAGGCGACCGCCAAGGTGCCGCTGGGATCAGCCACCGTTGAGCACCCCCACCAGCAGTCCGATCAAGAAGACGAGAACCAGCGCCAGTACGACGACGATGCGGTTCTCCAGCAGCGGCTTCCCGCCCGGAAAACCACTCGCCCAGCCGGTCACCCTGGTGCCCCGGCGCTGGTGTCCGCGGGCCGGGGCATGGCCCGCGGGGTCCGGGCAGAAGTGCGACACCCATTCGGGTTCCGCCATCAGCACCCCCCGATCGCGGATCGACCGCAGCCCGAACGCGGTGAGCAACAGGTTCGCCTTTCCCGAGAGACGGGCCTGAAACAGGAGCTCGCTGGCCAGACGGGGCGAAGTTTCGCGCCTGCCCACGAGTTCGCTGAGCTCGATCAGCGCCGGAAGGTCGTCGGAGCGCAGATCCTGCAGCTTCGCGCCGTAGCACTGCGCGACGATCACGGGATAGAGGCGCTCGGAGTGCTGTCCCAGCTCGTCGAGCCGTCGATCGAGGAACGCCCGTGAGAGGAACTCGGTGCGGATCCACCGCCGTTCGCCGCCCTGGGGGGCGGGTCCCAGCTGTGCGAACCGGTCGACCACCTCCCGGACGTCGCGAGCGGACCGGGCCGACGTGAGCCGGTTCGTCAGCCGCCGATGTTCCGACTCCGCGGGCTGGGCCTGCACCCTTTCCGGTGGGACGGTCGCGCCCGCGGTCTGCTGGGGCGACTCGACGGCCGGGGGCTTCGGGGTGGGTTGCGGCAGGACGGGCAACAGTGACAGTGGATCCGAATAGGACTGACGCAGCAGGTTCAACCGCCTGGCGTACGAGGGTTCCTGGGTGATCCCCAAAGCCTTGAGCCCGGCGGCGACCGCGGGATGCCCTTCGCTGAAGTATTGATCCACCAGCCGCCTGGCCGCTTCGGCCTCCCAGTCCCGCGCCGCTCCGTCCCGCCGGGCGAGATCGACCAGCAGCCCGGCCTTCAGCATGGTCTGGGGTTCGTAGACGGGCAGGAAGAAGATCTCCGCCGCCTCTTTGCAGGAAGCGGTCACCTCGCGCTCATAGCCGGAGAACGTCCACTCGTGCTTCCGATCCGAACCGTCGAACAGCGGGCGCAGCACCTGCATCAGCCCTTGGATCAACGGGATCGGGTCCTCCTCGACGGCACCGGTCACGGTCAGCTGGGGCGACGGCGCCCGCAACATGGCCGCCACCAACTCGGTCAGGATCGCCTTGTCCAACGGATCGATGCGCCGGTCTTGCGGCAAATTCCCGCCGCCGAGGAGATACACCTCGGTGTCGTCGAGGATCTTGTCGACCCAGCCGGTCCAGTCCTTGAGCGCGACCGCCCGATCCGGGAAGAGCACCTCGGAGGAACCGACGAGGGCGTGAGCGACGTTCCGGGCGGCCGTCCGGCCGCTGTCGGCCCGGCGCAACACCGCCCTGTCCCGCCTACCCTGACCGAAGCCGAAATACGACAGACTCGTGTCCGGAACGGGAACGCCGCTGAACGATTCGATCCGTACCAAGGGCAGGAGACGGCTTTCCCAGATACTCGACTGGTGCGCACTGGTGATCGACGTCCGCATCAACTCGACGCCGTCGGGGCCCGGCCCGAACACCATCTGGTGCACCACGTCCGCTTCGTCAGCTGGTCTGGACATGCCAGGAGCCCACCTTTCTCGCTTCGGGTCCGGTGAGCACTCCCGTCATCGCCAGGAGCGCGAGCAGCGGCCGCAGGACGCGCATCGGCCGTACTCCCCGCACGAACCTCCGGTCGACGGATTCGGCGCCGGTCGCCGAGGCGAAATGCAACGTGCACCGGGTGAAGCTCTGGAACGGCGCGAGCGATGAAACCGCGCCGTTCTGGTGCAGGAAACCGAAGACGTCGCGGCTCTCCTCCAGCATCGACTCCGCGTTCAGCTCCTCGTCGTCGGAACGCCGGATCCACCGGTCGACCGGTGGCACGTAGCGCAGCCTGTCGGACTTGTTGAGCACCACGCTCGCCGGAACCCGGTCCGTCAGTCCGAGGTCCTCCAACCTGCTGACCACCCGTTTGAACGCGAGGTTGACCCGTTGGCCGTCATCGGGCTCCTCGTGGCGGATGCCGAGCGCGTGCTCCGGGGTGTCCACGAACAGCAACGCGTCCACCCCGATGAGGAACCGCGCCGCCCGGCCTCGGTCGCCTTCACGGAGGAAGTCTTCCCCGGAGACATCGAAGAAGGTGATCGGTGTGGTGCCCGTCGCCGAGGTCAGGGTCAGGACGTTGACGAATCCGCTCAACCCGTGCCTCGTACCCTCGAGCTCCTCGTCACGCTGCAAGCGGTTGAGATGCTCCGTGCGGAAACGACGGTCCAGCAACAGATCCATCGCCCGCACCGTCAACCCGGTCGCGGCGTGCAGTCCGCCCCGCTCCAGCTCCGAGATCATCGATGTGAGCAGATGCGTCTTCCCGCTGCCGGATCGGCCGGCCAGGCCGATCACCAGCGGCGGGCCGTAGTCCAGATAGGACGCCGGGAGATGATGGGAATCGGTGTCCTGCGAGGGATTGGGACAACGCTGGTAGCAATTGCGGCGGATGTCGTTGCGCTTGACCGGATCGTTCACCTCGGTCAGATCGACGGCCTCGTAGACCCCGGCCTCGCCGGTCGGGATCCACAGCTCGTCCTCCTGCCAGACGAACCGGTCGAGACAGACCGGGCACCGGATCGTTTCCGGCTCGCTGGACGACACGCTCATCCGATCACCCCCAACGCGTAGCCGACCGCGACCACGACGACCACGGCCACCACGCCGGCGACCATGTAGAGCGTTCTCAGCCGGGTGGACGGGCTCTCCCCGGCGTGGGCCGGTTCGCCGGACCGTCCTCTTCGCTTGCCGTCGAGGACCTCGTCGAAGCGCTGTCGCGAGGCCGCGAACTCCCTCGCCGCGCCGTCGGGACGAGGGGGGACGTGATCGCTCTCGCCCAGCCTGGCCAGCAGATCCGATGCCGTCGGACGCGCGGCCGGGTCAGGGTGGAACACCGAGGACAACAGTTCGGCGAGCGCCGGGCCGAAGCGCGCCGCGTCCGGGGCCGGCCCGGGATCGCCGCCGGTGACCACCTCCATGAGAACGGCACCCGCGGACCAGACGTCGTCGCGCGGCGACGCCGTTCCCCGCACCGCGCGCTGGTCCGGCGGGCACGATCGGCTCACCCGGTTGCGGACTCGTGGCTCCCCCGCCAGCACAGCGTGTTCGAAGGACGTGACCTGGATCCCGCCCGAACCGCGCCACACCGCGTCGAGGCTGAGCCCGCCGTGCACCAGCTTGGCCGCTTCGATCAGGCGCAACGCCCGGAAGAAGCCGACTTCGAAGGCGTGCTGGTCACCGGTGAGCAGATTTCCGGCCTGAGCTCGCACCGGGGCGCCGGGCGTATGTTCCAGCAGCACGAACGGGTCTTCGCGGTCGATGTCGTAACCCACCATTTTGGACAGTTCGGCCGGATACGCCGTCTCCGAGAACCGGCGCAACAACCTGGCTCCCGCCCGGATCTCACGGTCCAGAAGGGCGTACAGCTCCGGATCCGCCCGGCCCGCTTCGCGGTGGACCGTCTTCTGGATCAGTCTCCCGCCGTCCGCCGTGGCGAGCACCCGCACCGAAAGTTCGGAGCGCACGACCTCGGCCGGACCGACTTCGCGGACTTCGATCTGCTGGAGGTGATACCGGAAGTCCCGGTATCGCAGCGTTTCCCAAGCTCCACTCACCCGACGACTTCTTCCTGCTCAGGCCAATACAACTCGATTTCCTCCCGCTGCAGGGGAACCAGGCGGAGGACTCCCGCCGAGACGGTGCCGGTCGTCCAGCACATGCCCTCCACCCCGGCGACGAGCGCACTTCCCGGCGCCACGTCTCGCGCGGTGATCCCCGGCCTGGCCAGATCGGGGGCGAACCGCACGACCTCGATCTCGGTTCCCACGCGCAGCAGCCGGGAAAGGTCGCGCCGGGCGCACAATTGCCGCATCTTCTCGTGGCCGGTACGCCGCGTCAGCTCCGCGATCTCCGGCATCATGCCGAGGATGTCGGAGATCAGCGCCTCCCGGTTCTCGTGCATCCGGCCGAACCCCGGCGGTTTCTGCACCCCGTTCTCGCTCAGGTGTGCCCGGTAGTCGCCGAACAGTTTCTGGGTCAGGACACCGGCTTCTCCGGCACGCCGAGGCTGCCGCGCGATCAACGATCCCCAGATCGGTTCCAGCACTTCCAGTCCGAGGTCGGCGAGGTCGTCGGTGATCGTCGGTGTCAGGAAACGGCTCCGCGGCGGCCGCTGTGCCTCGTCGTCGCCCGCCTCCTCCGCGATCGACCGCAGCATCCGCGCCACCTCGTCGAGGCCACCGGCGATCGTGCGGGCGGCGTCGGAAACGAACCGTCGCTCGTCGGCCTGCCGCCATTCTTCGCGGCCCAGTGTCTCCAGGATCTCGTCGAGGACGGCGGCCGCCCGCACCGCCTCTCCGACACCCGAAGCCTCCTGCCATCGGCGCACGCCACGGTTCCAGGAAGCCAGCAGGAGCACGGGCAAGGCGAGCAGGCAAGCCACCGTCAGCGGTGCGGTGATCTCGACAAGCGGGTCGAGGCCGGTCGAACGCGCGACCAGCACCCCCGCCGCCGCGACCGCGCCCTGCGCGGCCGCCGGGAGCAGGTCCGCGGGCCGGGGCCTGGTGGGACCCGAAAACGCCGCACGGACGACGAGCGCCGTCCAAACGACGGCCAGCACCGGCCCGGCGAGCCAGAAGGCGCCCGGCAGGAACGCGCCCGCCGCGGCCGCCAGTCCCACGAGCGGGAGCAACGCCGGGGACACCGTCCAGCGGGAAAGCGGGGCGGGTGCGGCCAGCCGCCGGGAAAGCGCGTCCGGATAGACCGCGTCCACCCTGGCCACCGCGCCGCCCGCCCCGCCGGGGGCGAACACCGTCGCCCGCGAACGCAGGTCCGTAGCCAGATCCGTCAGCGAGCGGCCGTCGCGCAGTTCGCCGACGACCATCGTCCTCAGCCTCGCGGTGGTCTCGGACGGCTCGAACCGTTCCACGGGTGCGAAACCGCGTTCGGCGAGCCCGGTGGCGGCCAGGGTCCCGGTCCGGGCCCCGGCGTCCAGCACCGCTCCGGTGTCGCGGATCAGGCTCGCGAACCTGTCGAGACTCCGGCCGAAAGCGGTGATCCGGTCCCGGCCCTGAGCCGCCGCGCGACCGAACAACCCGGCCGGGCCTTCGAAGCGCCGGACCGCGGCTTCGGCCCTGCCGCCCGCGTCGGCGACGGCCCGGCGGGCGTGGTCGAACTCCGAGTCCGCGACGATCGACGAGCCGGTCTGGACGGGGCCGGCTTCCCGGGACATCCGCAGCGTCGGTTCGACCGGCGCCCCGGACGGACCGGTGAGCTGCGAAACCACCTGCCACACCGCGGAAGTCACTTCCGCCGGTTCCAGCGATCCCGAAACGCGTTCGACTCCTGGACTGGCCGTGGCGTCGGGGATGTTGTGGGCTCGTTTCACCACTTCGTCGAACACGTCGGCGACGCTGAGCACGTCCACCAGCTCGTCGAGGCCGGAGCCGTCGAGCCGCTCCGCGTCATGGTGCGCGCGCCCCTGATCAGGGCTCCACCAGACGCCTTGGCGATCACCGACCCACAGCACCGCGGCCCGCTCCTGCGCCAGCTGATTCGGCAGTCTCAGTACGCGCCCCGGCGGCGTCTCGTCCCCGGATCCGACCACCACGCAGATCACGCTGTGCAGCGCGTAGAGGTGCTGGAAGTTCGCGAAGTTCCCGCCGAGCGAGCCGGCCTCGTCGATGATCACCACCCGCATGGCCGAACCGCCGGGGTTGTCCCGCGTCATGCGCAACCACGCCGCGCACACCTGGGGATCGGTGACGAGATCCAGTACCAGCACCCCGTCGGCGTGCTCGAGCCGCCGATCGGTCTTCGGCGCGGTCATCGGTCCAACCACCGTTCGAGATCCATCAGGTTGCTTTGGACCGGCGCGGCGACCCCGCGAAAGGGGAGTTCGAGGGCCGACGGGAAGATCTCCTCCCAGAAGGTCCTGAGCTGGTTCACCCGGCCCGCGCTGGCCGTCCCCAGCCCGCTCAGCGCCGCGGACAGCCCCGCCCGCTGGTTGAAGGCGACCTTGACGACGGTGCGGTAAAGGTCGGAAGGCGGGTTCGGTGTCTCTTCCACCTTGTGCGGCAACGAATCCATCAGACGTGCGCTCAAGTCGCGCCGGATCCCCTCGTCGTCGGTCAGGGTCCACTCTTCGTAGGCGCCGAGCACACTGGCCCACGAGGACATCCGGTAGTACTCGACCAGGCCCAACCGCATCGAGACCTCGCCGGGACCACCGAGCCGCACAATCACCGCTGACGGCGACTCCGGGTCGCCGTCCACCTCGACCTGGCCGTTCCACAGCGCGCACAGGAGCCTGTGCAGGATCAGTGTCCGGTGCTCCGCGGTGGTGGCCAGATAGCTGTAGTCGAAGCCGGTCCGCTGCCGCCAGCGCAGGAAGTCCTGGTCCTGGGGACGTCGTTGCGAGTCGGACCAGGTGCGCATGACCTCGCGCAGTTCGGGTACCTCGGTGACACTCATCGAGGTGCGGAAAAGGACGACACTGAGCGATTCCGCGCTCGTCGGGCGGAACTCGACCAGGGTGTCGGCACCGGATTCGACGTTCACCTCCTGGCGCAGGAACTTCTCCAGCTCCGGGCTCTGGCTGTCGGCGGGATAGGTGTAGAGCACCTTCATCGGGCCCGCTCCCGGCGGGGAGAAACCGCCGGGCACCAGGCCCGCCACCTTCTGCCGGAACTGGGTGAGGTCGTCCTCGCCGACCGCGGAGACGTCGGATCCGGCCGCGGCCTTGAGCAGATCCTGCAGGGCGGGCAGCAGCGGACGGCTGTCCGAATCCCGATGCCGGAACAGGGCCTCCACCTCGCGTTTGATCTGATCGCGAACCACGTTGACGGCTCGCTGCGGCCCGTCCTGCTGGGCGTACCGGTAGGCCTTGCGCCAGCCCTCCTCACCGAGGACCTCGCTGACCAGGTCACCCACCGAAGCGGTGGGGCGCAGCCTGCCCTGTGCCACGTACAGCTCAACGAATCGCCGTCGCACCGCCTGGTAGAACGGTTCGAGATCACCGCCCTGCGGCGGCAGGAGGTAGGAGACGCCGACCCGTTGCCGGTACAGCTCCCTCGCGCGGCCGGTGAACCGCGAACGGTCCAGCCGGGCGTGGTCGAGGAACGCCTCCACCACCGCCCGCAGATCGTCGCCCGCTTTCCGCAGCGTCCGCTCCCAGCGCACCGTCTGCTCGTTCCAAGCGGTGTGCCAGTTCAGCCGGGCCCGCCAGCGGTACCAGGAGTTCTGCCGGTCGAGGGCGGCACGGACCGGTGCGTCACCCCATTTCACCCTGCTGAGCAAGCGATTGCGGATCTCCGACGGTTGCGGTGGGGCGAGGGTCAGTCCCTCGGGTGCCGCCGGGGCGCCCCGTCTGCCTTCCAGCAGCCGGGCGAAGCCGCGCTGGTCGGTGACGGCGGCCAGCGCCGGATGGCCCGCGAAGACCCGGTGCGCGCGGAACAGGTCGACCTCCGCGAGCAGCAGGTCGATCGCGCGGACCGGGTCGAAGTCCTGGGCGAGCTTGGGCACCCGCTGGACGAGCTGCTGCTCCAGCCCGTTCAGCGCCGCTTCCATCCGGCCTGCCCTGGTGCTCAGTGCCGCGAGCACGGCGTCCGCGCCGGAGACCGCCGATGGCTCGACGAATTCCAGCGGCGAGCGGGAGCGTAAAGCGTCCACATTGGACCCGGTGAAGAAGTTCTCGATGGCTTCGCGGTTGCTCTCCGCCCGTCCCGGTGGCGGCTCGGCGAGCTCGATCGCGGCCTCGGCGAGCAACCGGGAGCTGATCATTTCGGCGAGCTCGTCCACCGGGACGGTGAGTGAGGCCACCAGGCTCGTCGAAACACCGCGGTTGCCGATCCCGCTGGGGGACGGCAGTTCGCGTTCGGCCGCCCGGTTGACGAAGTCGTCGGCGAACGACTGGTACATCCGTTCCGTGCCGTGCCCGCCGGGAGTGCCCTCCGACGGTCCGGTGCCGATCAAGGAGAAGATCAGCGAGACCACCGACCGGTGCAGGTCCTCCCGTTCGACACCGGCGCTGCGGCTGAACAGGAACGCGGTCTGGACCGTGGACGCGCGCAGGCGCAGTTCCTCTCCCGTCGGGTACTTCACCGAAAGCACCCCGGCGAACCCGGTGTCGTTCACCTCAGTACCGGCGGCCTGCGAGTTCTGGTCGTCGACCAGCCGGAAGAGGTCGAGCAGCGCCCGTCCCGCGTTGAGCCGGGCGGGACGGCCACCGCCCAGCCCTTCGGTGAACGCGGAAGGCATCAGCACGAGCGGGTAGATCCGGGCGCGGTATCCCGCGCGCGCCAGCACATCCCCGACGAGGTGGAGGTAGTCGTAGAAGATGCCGCTGCCGGTGCCGCCCGCCACCGAGAAGGCCACGAAGACGTCGCACGATTTGCGCAGCCTGCCGCCGAGTTGGGTGAGCTCGGGGGCGGAGTTGTTGATCGCGCCGATCGCCTGATGGATCGAGGCCTGCACCGGGCCGAGCCCCAGCCGCAGCGTCTCGAACAACGCAGCCCGGCCGATCGTGGGGAACTGTCCCGCGCCCTTGGCCAGCGGGCCGACGCGGGGTTCACCTTCGGCGGGCGGCAGCCAGCCCACCGCGTCACCCGCGTTGAGCCGCAGGCTGCGGGCGACTTCGGGGTAGGTGTCCTGGTAGGGCACCAGTTCACGCACCAGCTGGAGCGTGCGCTCGGCGGCCTTCAGATGTTCCTCACCGGGGACCACCCGCCTTTGCAGCCTGGTGAACTCGTCCTCGCTCAAGTCCGCGTAGACGAACTGGAGACACGACGGCAGCTGATAGGGCAGGAATGCCTTGCCGCCCATCAGTTCCTGGAGATCGGTGCCGTCCGGTCCGCAGAGCTCGCTGCGGAGCCGCCGTTCCAGTTCCGCCCCGATCAAGCAGCCCGTGCCGCCGAGCCCGATGAACAACATCGGCTGGTAGATCTTCATTTCCGCCCTCCCTGTCCGCCGGCCCCGGTCACAGCAGGTCGTCCTCGCCCGCGTAGGTATCCACAGCGGCCCGGCGAGACTGGTCGGCCACCGGGACGACGGCGGTCGACGGTTCGCTCGACGGTGCCCGCTCCTGGCGAGCCTGCTTCGCCACTGGTTCGGCGTGCCGCTGATCGTGGAAGGTCAAGGTCCGGTCCGGCCCGATGTCCACCGGCTCGTCGCGGCGTAGCTCGATCAGCTCGCCCTCGGGCGTCCGCAGGATGACCCCACCGCCACCGCGGCGCAGTTCGTAGGCGCCCGGATCCGCGGCCGTGGCGGGGTTGATGAGCACGGCGCCGTCCTGCTCGCGGACCACGAAGCGGAAGACCGCGTTCGGTTCGTTCGGCGCCGCCAGGAAGAACGGCTTGCCGCCCGCGGACACGTGCACGGTCAGCCCTCGGACGTCACGGCCTCGGTTCCGTGCGCGCACACGCAGCAGCAGGTAGATCAGCGCGCCCGCCAGCAGCACGGAAAGCGTGATCCACAGCCACATCAGCCGTTGCAGGAGCGTCGGCGGATAGGAGACCGCGACCGTGAACTGGCTCGCGGCGAGCACCAGGGCCGGGTTCGCGTCATCGACCAGCTGCACCGTGCCGGAGTTGATCCCGACCACGGTCTTCTCCGCGAACGTCAGCGAGAAGTCGAACTCGTTCTTGCTGGAGGGCGGCAGGTCGAAGACCGGGGGCGAGACCGCGGTGACGGTGTCCGGCCCGGTCTCGGCGACGACCAGCCGGACCTTCGCGGGTTGCGCGGTGTCATTGGTGACGTTCACCTTCCCGGCGAGGTTTCCGCCCGGCGGGACGAACGGTGCCTCCGGCGCCGCCAGCACGATCTGCGCCCGTACCTGGGGCACCCCGCCCGCCACGACACCGCTTTGCGAACGTTCGTCGCCCTGGATCCCGACCCCGGACACCCCGCCGGTGAACGTCAGCGTTCCGGAAGCCGTCGCCGGAATCTTCACTTTGCCGAGGTACAACCCGTCCCCGGCGGCGAGATCGGGCTTCTTCCCGTCGTCGGCGAGCGGCACCGCGATCGGCTCGAAACCCTGGCCCGACAACCGCGCGCCGAAGGTGAGGCCGCTCAGCGAGGCCGGATCGGCGATGACGTTCTTGCGGGTCTGCAACCGCACGCCGAGCACGACGTCCTGGCCCGGCGACGGTGCGGGCGGATCGACCGACAGCACCGCCCTCGCCGCGCCCTGCCACAGCACCGTGGTGCCGACGGTCTGCGCGGAGACGGTGTCGGGGGCGGTGATCCTGATGGTCCACCTGCCCGGGACCGGGTCGACGATGCGCAACGCCTCGACCGGCCCGGACCCGCCGCTCACCTGGAAGGTCGAGTCACCCAGTTTGCCGGACTTCGGCACCGGCGTGCCCGCCGGGTCGACGTACTCGAGGGTGATGGCCGGGTCGCGGCGGAAGACGACGATCGAACCGTCGGTGGCGATCACCGGAACGTCCACCGTCGCCTCGACCTGGCTGCCGGGCTTGACCGGTGTCTCCTTGACCACGCCTCCGCCCGCGCACCGGCTGGAACCGTAGGCCTTCGTCACCGCGCGCACCACGGCCGCCGCGCCGTCCACGATGGTGGCCTCCGGCTTCGGCGAGTTCTGCCCGCAGGTTCGCTGCGAGCCACCTGCCGCGAATCCGTTGAGCTGCGCCGAATCCAGCTGCTGGCCGAAGCCGAGCGGCCAGATCTGCACGTCGGCGGCGGCTGCTCTCCCCAGCTGCCTGCGCACTTCTTCCTGAGCGGCGAGATTGCGGCGGTCGCCGACGTTGTCCTTGCCGTAGACAGGGCTGTCGCTGACGTCGAGCTTGCCGTCGGTGAGCAGGAAGACGAGCTTGGCCTCGCCCTTCGGGGCGGGCTCCAGGTTGCTCAGCGCCTGGCTGAGCGCGCTCGCGTGATCGGTCCCGTCGTCCTGGTCCTTCGGGCGCTTGCGCAATTTCTGCAGGCAGTTCGCCAGCGAGTCCTGGTCCTGCGGCGTGGCCACCTTGGTCACCGGGCAGACCGGGTCGACCGCCGCGTTGCCCTCGCCGTTGTCACTGGCGAAGCCGACGACGGAGACCGTGGACGCCGGCGCGAACTCGCCGAGCGCGATCAGCGACGCGGCTTCCTTTTCGCTGCTCATCGCGGCGTCGTCGATACTGCCCGACTCGTCGACGAGGACGACCACATGAACAGGACGCACAGCCGGATCCGGCCCGGCGGGCTGCTGTGCGGCTGCCTCCGACAAGATCAGGTGCGAAAGGCCCAAAAGCGCGCAGACCAGCAAGGACAACGAACGAACTAAATGCGATGCGCGGCCTGAACGGGCACATGTCGTAAGCACCAAAGCTGATCCCCGCCCCACTGGTCGTAGTGCGTCGAAACTCGTCGCGACACTCTGTCGCAGACCCGACGGCGTAACACTCTTTTTCGCATCCACTGGCGACTTCCGTTCGTCCGAGCAGATGCACGCTATATACGCCGGACGAAGGAATCCTGTTACCGCCGCCGTCGCCGACCACCCATTCGGCCTATGGCCGTAACAAACCCGCAAATCGTCCGAGCAATCGAGTAAGACAAAGAATCAAGAACCGAAGAAAGTAACAAACCGACAATGTCGAACCAATCGATAATTTCATTCCGCACCAGACGGACCCGGCGGGAATTTCGATTTTCTCCGAACCTAAAGAAACCTCACGTCTTCGACGTGAGGTTTCTTTAGGTTCGGAGTGGGACTGCCGGCTCAGTTGCGGGTGAGGGTGAAGGTGCTCGTCGTGTTCCGGACGTCCTGGGCGTTGTCGCTCAGCGTGAGGCCGGTGAACGTCGCCGAGCCGACGGCCGGGCCCTGACCCGGCTCCGGCAGCTCGTTGACCCAGATCCCGATGCCCGACTTCGCGTCGAACTCGTCACCGCTGCGGTGCGCGCCGGTGATCGACACGTTCGTGAGCACCGTGTCCTCGACCGGGTTTTCCGGACGGCCGCCGGTGTACTTGGTCTGGAACATGATGCCGCTGTAGGTCGGGCTCTGGATGTCCACATCGGACACCCGTAGACCTCGGAACTCCTTGGACGCGGAGAACATCCAGAGCGCGGGGAACGTCTGCTGCCCCCAGAAGTGACCGCCGGCGCGGACCAGCGAGACGTTCTGGACTGTCGTCGGTTGCGGGCCGAACCCGAGGAACGGGTACCCGAAGTCGAGCGAGCTGACCGTGATCCCCGAGTACGTCAGCGTGTCCGCGATGTACAGGTTCCGGAAGGTGTTGCCGTACCCGCCATAGATCGCCAGACCGGCCGCACGCCACGGCAGCAGTACGGTCAGGTTCTCGAACACGTTGTCGTACTGGTTGCCCTGGTTGAGATCCGTGGCGGCGAACAGCGCGAAACTGTCGTCGCCGGTCGAGCGGGCCTCGTTGTTGGTGACCCGGTTCCCCGTGCTGCCGTTGGTGAAGTTGACGCCGTCGGCGAACGTGTCGCGGATCCGCGAGTTCTTCACCGTGGTGTTGTCCACATTGGTCGCCCAGAGCAGGCACATCTGGTGCTCCACCCAGATGTCGTCGATGGTCATGTTCGAGACGTTCGTGAAGTTGAAGACCTTCCCCGGCCCGTCGTTGCGGGAGGTGTAGTTCCCGAACACGGCGAACCCGCCGAACGTCGAACCGCTCGCGCTCGCCTGCGCGTCGAAGCCGATGTCGGTGTTCTCCTGCCCGGCGGGCGCGGTGAACTTCGTGAACCACGGCCCGGCGCCGAGCACGGTGACCGGCTTGCCGTACACGGTGACCTTGTTCGTCATCGGGTACTGCCCCGGCGGCAGGAAGACACCGGTGAGGTTCGGGTCCTGGCGGACCTTGTCCAGCGCGGTCTGCACGTCCTGCTGCGTGAATCCGGCCGGGACGGCGAAGCGCGCCGGATCGGGGTTCGCGGTCGCGGTGGCCAGCTCGAAGTTCACGAAGTCGATCGCGTAGTTCAGGCCGTTGCCCGAGTCCTTCTGCAGCTTGATCTTGTGCCCGGCGGGCACGGTGGTGCCGAGCAGCATGCTCGCCTCGTCGTAGACATGGCGGGCCGGACCCGCGCCCGGTGAGTTCTGCGGCGAGGCTTCGGGGCCGTAGAGCCAGGCGTGGCGCGAAGTCAGGTCGATGGCCTTGAGGAACGTGCCGTCGACGTAGACGTTCAGCGTCGAGTTCTGCCCGCCACCGCCCGCGGCGTCCGGCATCGAGAACCGGGTCACCAGGGTGTTCGTCGCCGCGCGGGTGGTGAATTCGACCGAAGAGCCGGTCGAGTTCAGTGTGACGGCCTTGCGGCCCGACGCCTCGCCCGCGAGATCACCGATCTTCCGGTTCGGCCCGATCACGGACGCGCCGCCCGCGACCACGCCGTCCTCGGCCTCGTACAGGTCGTAGGGCATGTTCGCGCCGCGGCCGACGAACAACGCTTGTGCGCTCGTGTTGTTGACCTGCTTGGCGGGCAGTTCGTTGGTGTCGTTCGCGACGACCGTCTTCACCGTGTAGCGACCGTTCCCGGCGGTCCAGGTGCCGACGGTCACCGGCGGCGCGGTGGCCCCGGCGGCGATCGTGCCGGTGTACGCGCCGCTGAGCGTCTTGACGACGGCGCCGTTCTGATCGGCGATCGTCACCGTGACGCCGTGGGCGCCGCCCGCCGAAGCGACCGTGCCCTGATTGCGCACCGTCGCGGAGAAGGTCACCGTGTCACCCGCCGTCGGGTTGTTCGGCGACCACGCGGTGGCCACGACGAGGTCGGAGCTGGCCACCGGGCTGACGACGAGCGCCGTCGCACCGGTGTAGGAGTTGTTGCCCTCGTCCTGCTCGATGACGACGTTGGCTTCGTCGACTTTCGCGGTGATCTGGTGGCTGCCCGCCTCCCGGGCGCCGATGTCCGCCGACACGGTCGCCGACGCTCCGGCCGCGAGCGCGCCGACCTGGGCGGTACCTGCCTTCGTCGTGCCCAGGTAGAGGTTCACGTTCGTCGCGCCCGAGGCCGCGCTCCCGGCGTTGCGGACGGTCGCCGACACGGTGATCGCGTCGGTCTCCACCGGGTTCCGCGGCGACCAGGACACACCCGAGACAGTCAGGTCGGGGTTCGGCGCGGGGACGCCGAAGACCTGGAATTCCGCGGCCTGACCGCCGGGGGCACCGGAATTGGCGGTGATCCGCAGGCGGACGTCGGCGGCGCGGCCGCTGACCGGGATCGTCACGGTGTTGCCGCTCGAAGGAGTGAAGGTGTACGTCTTCGCGGGCGCCAGCGTGGTGAACGCCGTCGCGCCCTGGTCACGTCCTTCGACGGCGATCGTCTGCGTCCGCTGTCCCCAGGCCGGATCCGGATTGAGCTTGATCACGACCCTGTCCAGTTCGGCGTCGGATCCGAGCGCCACGGTCAGCAGGTCCGGGTACGCCGCGCCCTCCCAATAGGTGGTCACGGAATCGTCGTTCGCGTTGGCCGCGACGTAGGTGTGCTGGACCGAAGACGCCGTGATCTGCTTGCCCAGCGCGAGATTCGTCCCGGCCTGGGTCCCTGTCCGGGTCACCGTGCCACTGCTCGGTGATTGATTGCCGGCCGCGTCGCGGGCACGTACGGAGTAGGCGACGGTCGCGCTTTCGGGCTGGTCGTCGGTGTAGGTCAGGACGTCCCCGGCGACGCTTCCGCGAAGCTGCCCGTTGGCGTAGACGTCATAGCCCGCGACGCCGGTGTTGTCGGTCGACGCCGACCAGCTGAGCCGGATCTTTCCGCTCGACGGTTCGGTGTAGGCGAGGTTCCCCGGCGCGGACGGCGGCTGCGTGTCCCCGCCCGCCGGGCCGTGCACCTCGAACTCCGAGAGCTGAGCGGCGGGCCAGCCGGTGTTGGCGGTGATGTTCAGCCGCACGAAACGGGTGTTCCCGGTGACGTCGAGGGCGACCGTGTTGCCGGTCGCCGGGTCGAACCGGTAGCCGGCCGACGGTACGAGGTCGCTGAAGCTCGTGCCGTTCGCGCTGCCCTGCACCGAGAACGTCTGGGTGCGGGCTTCCCAGCCGGAAGGCAGTTCGAGCACGAGCCGGGCGATGTTCGTGGCCGCGCCGAGATCGGCCTGGACCCACTGCGGGAACTGGTTGTTCGCGCTTTCCCAGTAGGTGGCCTGGTCGCCGTCCCCGACGTTGGACACGGCGTAACCGGCCAGCTGACTGCCGGCGGTGTACGTCGCGTCGGCGGCTTCGACGGCGGCGGTCACGGAGGCGGCTGGGGCAGGGGTCTCGCTCGCCGCGATGGCGGGCGGGGCCAGAAGGAGGGACAAGACGGCGTACGTCATCGCGCGCGACAGAAGGCGCTTCGTTCTCATGACATTCCTCTGCTCCGGTGCGGGGACTGAGCGGGATCTTCCTGACTCTTGTCATGTTCTTGCGCTGAAATGTCCAAGAATTACAGCCCATGGCGCGCGTCAAGTCAACGCCCGGCCTTAAATCGCGTGACCGGCCGGAAACCCGCTGCTAACGTCCGGGCGTTCAGGTGCTTCCCGAGAGAAGGAGAACGGCGTGCGCCGAGCTGTCGAGTTCCCCAGTCGTACGGACCTTTCGACAGCCCTGGAGCCGTTCATCCATGACGTACCTGAACATCGGGATCCTCGCCCATGTCGACGCCGGTAAGACGAGCCTGACGGAGCGCCTGCTCCATCACACCGGTGCCATCGGCACCCTCGGCCGCGTCGACGCCGGGGACACCCGCACCGACACGATGGAGCTGGAACGCCGTCGCGGCATCACCATCCGCTCGGCCGTCGTGTCCTTCCGCATCGGCGACCTGCGCGTCAACCTGATCGACACCCCGGGCCACCCGGACTTCATCGCCGAGGTCGAGCGCGCGCTGCGGGTGCTCGACGGTGTCGTCCTCGTCGTTTCCGCCGTCGAGGGGGTGCAGGCGCAGACCCGCGTGCTCATGCGCGCGCTCGCGCGGCTGCGGATCCCCGTGCTGATCTTCGCCAACAAGATCGACAGGGCGGGCGCCCGCGACGACGACCTGCTCGCGGATCTCACCGAACGCCTCGGTGTCGTGTGCGTGCCGATGTCGGAAGTCGACGGCCTCGGCACGGCGGACGCGAAGGTCAGTCCGCGCGCGGTCTCGCCGTCACCCGGATTGGCCGAACACCTCGCCGAGCACAGCGACGCCTTCCTCACCGCGTACCTCGAAGACACGGTGACACCCGAGGACTATCGGGCCGAGGTCGTCCGCCAGACCCGGCTCGGCGTCGTCTCGCCCGTCTTCTTCGGCTCCGCGCGCAGCGGCGAGGGGATCGGCGACCTGACCTCCGGCATGCGCGAATTCCTTTCCGGAGCGGGAAAACTCGCGCCGGACGACCGTCTGCGTGCCTCGGTGTTCAAGATCGAACGCGGCCGCGGGCACGAGAAGATCGCTTACCTCCGCGTGTTCTCCGGCGGGATCGGCGCGCGGGATCACGTCGAGTTCCACCGCCGCGGCCCGGGCGGGACGATCACGGCGGAGGCGAAAGTGAGCGCGGTGCGCGTCTTCGAACTCGGCGACGACACCGTCGAGGGCCGCGCGCGGGCCGGGCAGATCGCCAAGGTCACCGGGCTCAAGGAGATCCGGATCGGCGACCGCGTCGGTGTCCCCGACACCGAGGGCGCCGCCACCCAGTTCCCGCCGCCCGCCTTGGAAACCGTGGTCACCCCCGCCCGGCCCGCGGAAACGGCGTCCGTGTTCGCGGCCCTGCAGGAACTGGCGGAACAGGATCCGCTGATCACCGTCCGGCAGGACGACGAAACCCGGCAGATCTCGGTGCGGCTCTACGGCGAGGTCCAGAAGGAGATCATCGCGGAAACCCTGTCCGCGCAACACGGTCTCGACGTCGGGTTCAGCCTCACCCGGCCGGTCTGCGTCGAACGGCCGACCGGCACCGGGGCCTCGGTCTGGTTCATCACGGAGAAGCGGAATCCGCACTTCGCGACGCTCGGGCTGCGGGTCGGTCCCGGCACGCGGGGCTCCGGGCTGACCTTCGGCCTCGAGGTCGAACTCGGTTCACTCCCGCTCGCCTTCCACAAGGCCATCGAGGAGACCGTGGACGCGACGCTGCGGCGGGGCCCGTCCGGCCGTGAGGTGATCGACTGCATGGTGACCGTGACCCACACCGGCTACTTCAGCCCGGTCAGCGCGGCGGGCGACTTCCGCAAGGTCACCCCGCTCGTGCTGGCGGAAGCGCTGCGGGAAGCCGGGACAGAGGTGCTCGAACCGGTCAGCCACATCGAGGTGGAACTGCCGGCCGACGCGGTGACCGCGACGCTCTCCAAGCTGGTCGAATGCGGTGGAACCGTCACCGGCTCGGTGGCGCGCGGCGACCGGGCCGAGCTGACGGGCGCCCTGCCCACGGGCGAGGTCACCCGGTTCGAGCGGCAACTGCCCGGGCTCACTCGCGGTGAAGGCTTGATGACCGCCGAGCCGGCCGGGTACCAGCCGGTTGGTCCGAATCGGTGAATGCCCCGCCAGCCGGAACGAGTACGTTTTGGGGAGGCGGCCCGACCGGGACGGCCGTGGGAAAGGGACACGATGGATCAGTTTCGCGACACCGCGTCGGCGTTGCGTGAGCTCACGGAGTCGATGCGGCTCGACGAGCCCCGCGACGAGTTGCTGGAACGGGTGGCGAAGAAGGTAGTCGGGCTGCTGCCCGGCGCGGACGCGGCCACGGTCACGTTGTACTCCGACAACGAGCCGAGCACCGTCGCCGCCACCGACGAGTCCCTGCTTCCCTTGGACAAGGCGCAGTACAGCGCGGACGAGGGGCCCTGTCTGAAGGCCGCCGAGAGCGGGACGATCGTCCGGACCCGGCTGGACGTCGACGCGGCCGATCGCTGGCCGGAGTTCGCGGCCGCCGCCGAACAGCTCGGCGTGCGGACCGCGCTGGCCTGTCCCCTGTTCGTCCCCGACGACTCCCACGTCAGGCGGCGTGATTCCGAACCGCTGTCCGGCGCGCTCAACGTCTGGAGCTTCCAGGCGAACGCCTTCGACCCGGTCGAGGCGGCCCTCGTCGCGATGTTCACCTCGGCTATCTCGGCGATAATCCTGACCGCGTCCCGCTGGGCCGCCGCCGAACGGCAGGCGGAGACCCTGGTCGCCGCGTTGGAGACCAGGGACGCCATCGCCACCGCGAAGGGAATCGTGATGGCGCGTCTGGAGCTGAACGCCGAGGAAGCCTTCCGCTGGCTCACCGAGGCGTCGCAGCACACGAACCGCAAGATCCGGGAGATCTCGGTGCTGATCGCCGAGGACCCGGGAACGGTTTTCGGCCGCTAGCCCAGCGAGATCCGGCGGTTCTCGCGTGAGGACTCGAGGCCGGCTTCCGCGAGCCGGATGCCCCGCACCCCTGCCATGAAGTCGTAGGGGTGCGGCGCGTCGTCGGCGACGTGGCGGATGAACTGCTCCCATTGCGCCCGGAAGCCGTTGCCGAAGTCCTCGTTGTCCGGCACTTCCTGCCACTGCGCGCGGTAGGAGCGCGTCTCGGCCAGATCCGGGTTCCACACCGGCTTCGGCGTGGCCTCTCGCGGCTGGATGACGCATTTGTGCAGGCCCGCGACCGCGCTGCCCTTGGTGCCGTCGACCTGGAACTCCACCAGTTCGTCGCGGTGGACCCGCACGCACCAGGACGAGTTGAGCTGGGCGATGACCCCGCCTTCGAGCTCGAAGATCGCGTACGCGGAGTCGTCGGCCGTGGCGGCGTACCGCTCGCCCTTCTCGTCGACGCGCTCCGGGATGTGCGTGACGGCCTTCGCGGTCACGGCGTTGACGGCGCCGAAGAGGTTCTCCAGCACGTAGTTCCAGTGACAGAACATGTCGACGACGATGCCGCCGCCGTCTTCCGCGCGGTAGTTCCAGCTGGGGCGCTGCGCGGCCTGCCAGTCGCCCTCGAAGACCCAGTACCCGAACTCGCCGCGCACGGAGAGGATCTGGCCGAAGAAGCCGCTGTCGATCAGCCGCTTCAGCTTGAGCAGACCGGGCAGGTACAGCTTGTCGTGGACGACGCCGTTCTTGACCCCGGCGGCCTCCGCGTGCCGTGCCAGCGCGAGCGCGCCTTCGACCGACTCCGCGACCGGCTTCTCGGTGTAGATGTGCTTGCCCGCGTCGATGGCGCGGATGATCGACTTCTCCCGCACGGCGGTCAGCTGCGCGTCGAAGTAGAGCGGGAGGTCGTCGTCGCCGAGGGCGGCGTCGAGGTCGGTGGTCCAGCGGGTCAGCCCGTGCCGCGTGGCGATCTCTTCGAGCTTGTCCGCGTTGCGCCCCACCAGGACCGGCTCCAGCTGGACCCGCGATCCGTCGGACAGTTCGACCCCGCCCGCCTCCCTGATCGCCAGGACCGAGCGCACCAGGTGCTGCCGATAGCCCATCCGCCCGGTGACGCCGTTCATCACGACGCCGAGTTTCCGCGTGGTCATCCGTTCTCCTTTGAAAGCGCTTTCCTGACCACATCCTGAAAGCGCTTTCTCGTACTGTCAAGACCGGAGGCGGCTGAAGGGGACTTTCCCCACATGAGACGCGGCGAAGGGAGCTTTCCCCCCGTCGGATGCGGGGAAAGTCCCCTTCAGCTCAACGGCGGGCGCGGACGGCGTCGAGGTACTCGGTGATGGCGTCCCGGTTGCGGAGCAGGCATTCGGCACGCCTGGTCATGCGGTCGCGCTCCGCCTCCAGGGTTTCGAGCATCTCCCTGGTCGCGTCCGGGAAGTAGATCTGCCGGGGTTTGTCCAGGCACGGCAGGATCTGCTTGATGATCCGGGTCGGCAGCCCGGCGTCGAGCAGGCCGCGGACCTGGATCACCCTGTCGACCGACGGCTCGTCGTAGTCGCGGTAGCCGTTGGCCTGCCGTTGCGAGATAATGAGCCCCTGCTCTTCGTAGTACCGCAGCAGACGGCGTGACGTCCCCGTCCGCTCCGACAGCTCCCCGATCCGCATGTGCGCCACCTCACCCCGGCCGACTTGACCTTCACATGTATGTGATGGTTCGAGCATACGGATCATGACTCCGAAACTCCCCCTCGGCGCGCTGCTCGCGCTGACCACGGCGGCGTTCGTCACCGTCCTCACCGAAGCGCTGCCCGCGGGCGTGCTACCAGCGATGAGCGCCGGTCTCGGCGTCGGCGAAGCGGCGACGGGCCAGCTGGTGACGGTGTACGCGATCGGCACCGCCCTCACCGCGATCCCCCTGTCCGCCGCGACGGCGGGCTGGCGGCGCAAACGCTTGCTCCTGGCCGGGGTGGCCGGTTTCGCCGTCGCCAACACGGTCACGGCGCTGTCCACGAACTACCCGTTGACCCTCGGCGCGCGATTCGTCGCCGGGATCGCGGCCGGCGTGGTCTGGGCGCTGCTGACCGGCTACGCCCGGCGGCTGGCGCCGGAACCGGTACAGGGCAAGGCGATCGCCATCGTGATGACGGGTATCCCGCTGGCGCTCTCCCTCGGCATCCCCGCCGGGACCTTCCTGGGCGGCGTCTTCGGCTGGCAGGCGACGTTCGCGATCATGTCGGTGCTCGCGCTCGGCCTGCTCGGCTGGATCGCGCTGGCCGTCCCCGACTTCCCCGGGCAGGCCAAGGGCGGCAGGCTGCCGGTGCGCAAGACCCTCGCCGTGCCCGGCGTGGCCGCGGTCTTGTTCGTGACGCTGACCTTCGTCCTGGCGCACAACATCCTCTACACCTACATCGCCACTTTCCTCGAACACGTGTCGATGGGCGGCTCGGTCGACCGGATCCTGCTGGTGTTCGGTGTGGCGTCGATGGTCAGCATCTGGTTCGTCGGCGTGCTCATCGACCGGCGGCTGCGCGCGCTGACCGTCGCGGGCACCCTTCTCGTGGCGCTCGGGGCGACGCTCTTGGCTCTGCTGGGCGAAAATCCGGCGCTGGTCTACGTCGCGGTGACGCTGTGGGGGCTCGGCTGGGGCGGCGTCCCGACGCTGCTTCAGACCGCCGCCGCGCAGGCGGGCGACAAGGGCGGCGCGGCGGACATCGCGCAGGCCATGCTGGTCACCCTGTGGAACGCGGCGATGGCGGGCGGCGGGATCGCCGGCGGTGTCCTCCTCGACGGCTTCGGCGCCGAAGCGTTCCCCTGGAGCGTCCTGGTGCTGCTCGTGCCGACCCTGGCCGTGGTGCTGGTGGCGCGGCGGCACGGGTTCACAACGGCAGTTCGGGATGACTCCGGATCGCTTCGAGCACCAGGTCGACAGCGGCGCGAGGCGCGGACCCGCGCCTGATCGCGGCGGTGATGGAGCGGTCGACCGGCGTCGCGAGCTCGCGCGTGGCGACGCGGTAGCGCCTGTCGACGGCGAGGCCGGGCAGGAGCGCGATCGCGAGCCCGGCCTCGACGTGCTGCAAGGTCATCATGTAGTTGCTGAACCGCGCGACCACACGCGGCTCGAAGCCCGCTTCGCGGCAGAGCCTGGTCGCGAGGTTCGCCATGTACGACTGCGGGATGTCGAACGCCCAAGGCTCGCTCGCGTAGGCGGCGAGGTCGGCGGGGCCACGGCCGGCGGCCGGATGACCGGGCGGGACGACGAGCACGATCGGGTCGGTCGCGAGCGGCACGAGGTCGATGTCCGGCCCCAAGGGCTGTTCGACGAAGTCCGTGGTGGTGACGATGACGTCGGCGTCGCCGACCCGGAGCGCGGCCATGCTCACGTGCGGTTCGAGTTCGAGCAGTTCGATGTCCAGCTGCGGATGCGAACGGGCCAGCCGGGTCACCGCGGGGACGGCGATGGTGTGGATCGCGCTCTGGAACGCGCCGAGCCGGACGAGCCCCGCCGGCTCCTCGCCGAGACCGCGCAACTCGGCCTCGACGGTGTCCATGTGGTCGAGGATCGCCCGCGCGCGGCGGGCCAGCATCAGCCCGGCCGGGGTCAGCCGGACGCGGCGGCCGGTGCGTTCCAGCAGCTGCGTGCGGGTCTCGGCTTCGAGGACCGCGAGCTGCTGGGACACGCTCGACGCGCTCAGGTTGGCCGCTTTCGCGACCGCGCGGACGGTGCCGAGCGTGTCCAGCCTGCTCAGCAGGCTGAGCCTCCAAGGATTGAGCATGACGCCATTGTTGTACGGATCAGCCGAACAGCACAGCCGGAATTGTGAGATGGACGTGTCGCTCGGCTCCGTTTTACCGTCGGGACATGGCTGCTCCGACCACCGACCTGTCCACCGCCGACCGTTTCTGGGCCGACGCCGACCGGCACCTCGTGCGCTACGCCGGGGCCGGCGACTTCACCCGCGAGATCATCGACCACGCCGCCGGGAGCTACCTGTTCACCGAGTCCGGGCGGCGGATCCTCGACTTCACGTCCGGGCAGATGAGCGCGATCCTCGGGCATTCGCATCCCGAGATCGTCGAGACCGTCCGGCGCCAGATCGGCTCACTCGACCACCTGTTCAGCGGGATGCTGAGCCGTCCCGTCGTCGACCTCGCCCGGCGGCTGGCCGAGACTTTGCCGTCACCGCTGGAAAAGGCGTTGCTGCTGACCACCGGGGCCGAGTCGAACGAGGCCGCCATCCGGATGGCGAAGCTGGTGACGGGGAAGCACGAGATCGTGTCGTTCGCCCGGTCGTGGCACGGGATGACGCAAGCGGCGGCGAACGCGACCTACAGCGCGGGCCGCAAGGGCTACGGCCCGACCGCGCCGGGCAACTTCGCCATCCCCGCGCCGAATTCCTACCGGCCGGACTTCCTGACGCCGGAAGGGGAACTGGACTGGCGGCGTCAGCTGGACTTCGGGTTCGAGATGATCGACGCCCAGTCCGTCGGCAGCCTCGCGGCCTGCATCGTCGAGCCGATCCTCAGCTCCGGCGGGATCATCGAGCCGCCGGTGGGCTACTTCGCCGCCCTGCGGGAGAAGTGCCGCGAACGCGGGATGCTGCTGATCCTCGACGAGGCGCAGACCGGCTTGTGCCGCACGGGAAACTGGTACGCCTTCGAACGCGACGGCGTCGTCCCCGACATCCTGACGCTGTCCAAGACGCTCGGCGCCGGACTCCCGCTGGCGGCGGTGATCACGAGCGCGGAGATCGAGCAGGAGGCGCACGATCGCGGCTATCTGTTCTTCACCACGCACGTCGCGGACCCGTTGGTGGCGGCGGTCGGGAACACCGTGCTCGACGTCCTCACGCGCGACCGCCTCGACGAACGCGCGACCGGACTGGGCGCCTTCCTCCGCCGCGGCCTCGACGAGATCGCCGGCCGTCATCCCGTCGTCGGCGACATCCGCGGCCGGGGTCTGCTGGTCGGCGTGGAACTCGTCGCGGACCGCGCCACGAAACAGAGCTCGGACGAGCTGGGCGCGCGAGTCACGCGACGCTGTCTCGAACTGGGGCTGCACATGAACATCGTGCAGTTGCCGGGGATGGGCGGGGTCTTCCGGATCGCCCCGCCGCTGACGGCTACCGAGGACGAGCTGGCGGAAGGGCTGGCGGTGCTGGATCAAGCGATCGGGGACGCTGGTAAGTGAGTGGTAGGTGTAGTTAGAACGGCACCTACCACTAACGACCATCTGGACCGATCGGCTGGGCGAGGCCGGCGGGCCGTGTGCTCAGCTTCGTCTGACCCAAGTACATGAAGGCCCCCTTCCTTGCGCCCAGCGCAAGGAAG
>NZ_JBHXJK010000100.1:0-32961 GCF_042723255.1 Amycolatopsis thailandensis | reverse complement strand
CCCTCCCAGCTGCTCCGCGCCCCGGTGCTGTGCGCGCTGTCCTGGGTGGTGGGGGTCTATCCCTCGTCACCCTCCCACCGCGCCCCGCCCCACCCCTCATGACACCGGCAGGGTGCGGATCCGCAACGCCGACCTCGGCTGGCCCGGCACCGAGCAGCCGGTCCTCACCGGTGTCGACCTCGACATCGCACCTGGCACGCACGTCGCCGTCATCGGCCCGAGCGGCGCCGGGAAGTCGACGCTCGTCGCGGCCCTGCTCGGCTTCCTCAAGCCGAGCAAGGGTGACGTCGCCGTATCCGAGAACGTCGCCTGGGCGCCACAAGAACCGATGCTCGTCTCGACCACCGTCGCCGAGAACCTGCGCCTCGCCAAGCCGACGGCCTCCGAAGCCGACCTGCGGAAAGCCTTGTACCAGGCCGTTCTCGAGGACGTCGAGCTCACCACGATGCTGGACAGCGCGGGTGCCGGGCTGTCCGGTGGGCAGGCGCAGCGGGTCGCGCTGGCGCGTGCCGTGCTCGGCGCCGCGCGCGCCGACCTCGTCCTGCTCGACGAGCCGACAGCGCATCTCGACGAGCTCACGGCCAGGACGGTCCGCGAACGGCTCGGCGAGGCACTGGCAGGGAAGACCGTCGTCCACGTCACGCACAACGCCGCCGAAGCGGCCGACGCCGACGTCGTCCTGGAGGTACGAGAGGGCCGCGTCACAACGCGCGTACTGGCAGGACACGGCTAATGTCGACAGCACTCATGGATCCCACGCTTGCCGCGCGCGCACTGTCCGCCGCCACCGAGATCACCGGCACCGCCCTGTCCGGCGACGACCCGGGTGACGTGCTGGAGACCGTGGTCGCCCGCGCCGTCGAACTGGCCGAGGCCGACCTCGGTCTCGTCATGGTGCGCGCGGACGACGGCCAGGTCGTCGTCGAGGCCGCGCACGGAGCCACCACCCAGGGCCTGCGCGGGCTGGCCTTCGCCGCCGATTCCGCCGCCGGACAGGTCGCCCGCGGCGGCGAACCGGTCGTCAGCGAGGACTTCACCGTCGATCCCCGCACGGCGCCGTTCGTGCCGCCGGAGCTTCAGGGCTTCGGGCCTTTCGCGGCGTCGGCGTTCGGCGCGGGCGGGCGCGTCCTCGGCGCGCTCACCGTGTACCGCCGCCACGGCGGGGATCCGTTCTCCGCCAGCACTGTCGAGGTGCTCACCGCCTTCGCGGCGCAGGCGGGCGTGGTGCTCGCCCTGGCGGAAGGCGCCAACGCCCGGCATCGCGTGACCCTGTACCAAGAGCGCGAACGCATCGCGCGCGAGCTGCACGACGTCATCGTGCAGCGGCTCTACGGCGCCGGGATGCAGCTCGACCGCGTCCGCAAGAACATGCGGAAGAGGTTCGCGCAGGCTGACGGCGCGCGGCTGTCCGAGGCGATCGACCAGCTCGACCAGACCATCGAGGAGATCCGCGGCACCGTACGCGCCCTGCGCAGCCCGGAACCCGCGAACGAGACGGTCACCGCCACCGACCTCGCCGAGTCCGCGCGGGGCGAGGTGCGCATCGCGGGCGAGCTGCTCGGCTACCCGCCGACCCTCGAACTTTCGGGAGAACTCGCCGACATCCCCGCCGACCAAGCGGATCACATCCGCGCCGCGCTGCGCGAAGCACTGTCCAATGTGGTCAGGCACTCCGGGGCGAGCGAGACCCGCGTGACGCTCAGCCGCGACGCGGAAGGCGTCAAACTCCGGGTGCGGGACAACGGATCCGGTGTCCCGCAGGGGGTCGCCAAACGCGGTCTCCGTCACCTCGCCGAACGCGCCACGACGTCCGGCGGGCGTTTTTCGATCAATTCTTCGCCGAGCCTGGGGACTCTGGTCGCGTTCGACGTTCCCCTCGATCAGACCGTGTGAAATTAACGGGCTTTTTCGTTCATTCGAGTGAGGATTCGGTATTTCCGATTAATCCGTAACAGCGGGGGCCGCCGCGCGATTGTAAGGGAAATTCCCAGCGAAAGGACCCCGCATGTCCTCGGTTCGTCGAGCCATCGGCACGGCCGCCATACTCGCCGGATTCTCCTTGTTCGGTCCGGTTTCTGTCGCATTCGCGCTGGAGCTGCCCGCCGTCTCCGACCAGAACTGCGAAGGCTTCCGGCTCGACGGAATAGCTTGCGAAACGCGTCCGGCGCAATTGCCGGACAAGGACTGCGCCGATTTCCCCTCGCAGGCGGCCGCGCAGGCGGAACTCAAGAAGAACCCGCGGGATCCGCACCGGCTCGACGGTGATCACGACGGATACGCCTGCGAAAACCGCTTCGGCGAACCCGCGAGATCCGGCCAGGTGAAGGTCAAACCCGTCGGCGGCGTCGCGACCGGCGGGGAACCCGAAGAACCCAACGGTGGCCTTCTGGAGATCGGCGCTGTCGCGCTGACCGGCACGGCCCTGTTGACCGCGTCGGCGACAGGCGCGTCCCTCCTGCTCCGGCGGCGCGCCGAACGATGACCCGGACTCCCTGGTGCCGATGGCCGTTTCCGCTGGTCATCGGCACGTTCATCGGCGCGGGCCTCGCGGCCGCGCTGACCGCGTGCGCCATCCCGGCGACGGGCAAGATCACGTCGCCGGCGGCACCGACAGCGCCATCCACGGTGACCGCGGTGGCGCCCACGCCCTCCGACACCCCGCCGCTCGCACCCGCGAAACCGGCGACGCTCGAGATCCCCGCGATCGGGGTCCGCACCGGCGAGATCGTCGACCTCGGCCTGGCCGCTGACGGCAGCCTGCAAGTGCCGCGCGACGCGATCACCACCGGCTGGTTCGCCGCCGGCCCGGCACCCGGCGAGGTCGGGCCCGCCGTCCTCGCCGGGCACGTCGACTACAAGAAGGTCCCCGGTGTCTTCGGCAGGCTCAAGGAACTCAGGACCGGCGACGAAGCCCTCGTCCACCGCGAGGACGGGATCACCGCGGTGTTCACCGTGTACGCCGTCGAGCGGCATCCGAAGACCTCCTTCCCCACGGAGCGGGTCTACGGCGACACGATCGAGCCGGAACTGCGCCTGATCACCTGCGGCGGCGACTTCGACTCCTCGACCGGGAACTACCTCGACAACGTCGTCGCCTTCGCGAGACTGACCCGCGCTTGAATCGGAGGATGCGCACCGTCTACGTCGTCACGCATCCGGAGGCAACCCACCACGTCGATCGCGTGGTCGGCGGGTGGTTCGATTCCGAACTCACCTCCGACGGCGAGCGCGCGGCCGCCGCCGTCGCCGAGTCGCTGCGCGCGAAAGTGCCGGACGACGTCGAGCTCTACGCCTCGGACCTGCGCCGCACCGCGCGGACGGCGGAAGTGATCGGCGAACGAATCGGCGTGACACCCGTGCTGGACCGGCGGCTGCGTGAGAAGTCGTACGGGGAGGCCGGGGGCAAGCCGCAGGAGTGGCTGGACACCCGGTTCGTCCCGCCGCCCGCCGTCGGCGAGCGGCTGGGGCACGACGAAGGCATCCCCGGCGCCGAAACCAAGGGCGCGATGGCCGCGAGGGTGTACGCGGCGATGGAGTCGATCCTGGAAAGCCGCTGCGAGCACCAGATCGTCGTGACGCACGGCGGCGCGCTCACCTTCGTCATCGCGGCGTGGATCCGGATGCCGCTCGAAGCGGCCGGGTACGTCGACTTCCGCGGTTCACCCGGCAGCGTCACCGTGCTCCGTGAAGACGATTACTTTCACAACCGGCAGGTCGTCACTCTCGCCGGAAAATGACAGGATCTCCCCGGACAGCCGACGATGATGTGGGGAGATGACATGCCGAGGTTCCTGCGAGCCGTGGCCCTTGCCGCCGCCGTACTGACCGTTCCGGTGCTGGTACCGGCCACGTCGGCGGCCGCCACCGGGACGGCGCACTGCCCGCGGCTGAGGCTGGCCGACCACTGGTACGGCGACAACGCGGCGAAGATCCAGCAGGTCATCGACGAACGCGGCCGCTGCGGCGCGAAGCACGGCGAGCGGCCGGTCGCGGTGTTCGACTGGGACAACACGGTCATCAAGAACGACATCTCCGACCAGACCGTCTTCTGGATGATCCGGCACGACAAGGTCCTCCAGCCGCGGAACAAGGACTGGCGCACGACCAGCCGGTTCATGACCGACGCCGGCGCGAACGCGCTGAGCAAGGCGTGCGGCACGAGCACCCCGGCCGGGAAACCGCTTCCGACCAGCAAGAACGTCATTTGCGCGGACGAGCTGCTTTCGGTGCGGAAGAACGCAAAGACGACCACCGGCGAAGAGGTCTTCGCGGGGAACAACCGGCGGTACATGGAGGCGGCCTACGCCTGGGTCGCGCAGATCAACGCCGGATACCGTCCCGACGAGGTCCGCGCGATCGCCCGGCAGGCCAGGGCGGCGGCGCTGCTCGCCCCGATCGGGGCGACCCAGAAGGTCGGTTCGAGCACCCAGGTCGCGTGGATCCGGTACTACCCGGAGATCAAGGACCTGATCGCGACGCTGAACAAGGCGGGCTTCTCGACGTGGGTCGTCTCCGCCTCGCCCAAGGAGTTCGCGGACGTCTGGGGTTCCGCGGTCGGCATCCCGCCGAGCCGCACGCTCGGGATCTACTCGCAGACCACGAACGGCCGGATCAACGGGCACCTCGAAGGCTGCGGCGGGCACGCCGACGGCGCCGACGAGATCATGACCTACATCGACGGCAAACGCTGCTACATCAACGAACGGATCCTCGGGATCCGCGGCACGAAGGCGATGGAAGCGGCACCGGCGGACAAGCGGCAGGCGCTCGCCGGTGGCGACGCGACCACCGACGTCACGATGCTGCGCGACGCCACCGGAGTCCGCGTCACGCTCAACCGCAACAAGGACGAGCTGATGTGCCGCGCCTACGACGACGCGGACGGCAAGTGGGCGGTGAATCCGATGTTCATCGAGCCCTTCCCCGCGTTGAACCGCACCTACCCGTGCTCGACGACGGCGTACGAGAACGCCGACGGCACCCACGGCCCGGTGCTGCGCGACGACGGCACGGTCATCCCGGACCAGCGGGACACCGTGCACCCCTGACGCGCTAGCGGTCGCGGCGTGCGATCCACGCCGCGGCCTGCGTGCGCCGCTGCATGCCCAGCTTCGCGAGGACGGACGTCACGTAGTTCTTCACCGTCTTCTCGGCGAGGAACAGGCGTTCCGCGATCTCGCGGTTCGACATGCCCTGCCCGATCAGCTCCAGCACCTCACGCTCGCGTTCGGTGAGCGAGCCCAGCTCGTCCTCGGGCGGATGCCGCAGCTTGTCGAGCACCCGCGCCGTCGACACCGGGTCGAGCAGCGACCGGCCCGCCGCGACCTCCCGGACCGCGTTGACGACGTCCTGTCCGCGGACCTGTTTCAGCAGGTACCCGGCCGCGCCCGCCATGATCGCGCCGACCATGGCCTCCTCGTCGTCGAACGCGGTCAGCATCAGGCACTGCGGCGGGTTCGCCTTCGACCGCAGTTCGCGGCAGAGCGCGATGCCGTCGCCGTCACCGAGCCGCACGTCGACCACCGCGACGTCCGGCTCGACGTGCATCGCCACGGCGAGGGCCTCGTCGACCCCGCTCGCCTCGGCGACGACCTCGATGTCGGGCTCGTCGGTGAGGAGGTCGCGCAGACCGCGCCTCACCACCTCGTGGTCGTCGATGAGCAGCACCTGGATCGGCATACCCCCACGTTACTTCGTCGCCTGGGCGACCATCCCTTCCACCAGCGGAGACGGCAGGCCCGCCCGTTCGCCGAGCCATCGCACCCACTTCGGCAGCAACGCCTGGGCGGCGGGGCGGACGGTGTCGTCCGGCCAGTCACCGATCAACGCGCTGATGTGCCCGAGCCGGTCCGGCGACACCGCGAACCAGGTGGCCGGGACGATGCCTTCCATCCACTCGGCGGCCAGGTCCTCGACGACCAGTTCGTCAGGCTCGTTGCCGAAGGTCTCGAGGTGCCAGGCGTTGAACGGACCGGTCATCATCGCCGGGTCGACGTCGATGTAGTAGCTGCTCGGCGGCAACCGCAGACCGCGGTTCTTGAGCGCGGTATCGAGGTCCGAGTACCGGCGCTCGGCGCGATACCAGTTGTCGAGGGTCGCGCGGGACTCGTCACCGAGGATGTCCAGTGAGCGGTTGACAAGACCTTCCAGCCGGCGCGGATCGGTCACCGCCACGGGGGTGGCCTGCTCGCCGAAGCGTTGTCGCCATGCTTCGACGGCCTGATCGAGCGAGTCGTAGACGCCACCTCCACCGAGGCGGGGGATCCACGAAGTGTCGATTTCGAACAGGTAGACCGTCGGGGCCTCGCCACCGGGGTAGTCGAAGGCCGCGAGCACACCGAGACGTGTTCCGTAGACGTCCTGGATTTCCCAGACTTCGCCGGTGGCCTTGTTCTTCGAGGCCAGTTGGGGCCACCCGGGCAGGATCTCCGACCGCAACGCCTTCCGCAGTCTGCTCACGCCGGCGCGCACGAACGACTCGAACCCCGGCGGGGAGATCGCGCTCATCCCCTGCAGCAGAAGCCAAAGTTCCTGACGCGGGTCCGCGTTCGTCACCGCCAGTACGACGGCTTCGAAGAACAGGTCGAAGTCGAGGCCGTCGTTCTCGCCCCGCAGCGCGCGACGCAGCTCGCCGCCGAGCAGAGAGGCGGTCGCCTGGTCGAGTTCGCGCGGGCTTTCCGACTTCAGAAGAACAGTTGCCCCGTCCAGGACGTTCTCGATCGATTCCGGCATCCAAGCGGGCAGGTCGGCCGGTTCCAAGGCCGACGTCTTCTGCGCCTTTGCCTGCTTCTTGTTCTTCTTCTGCCTTCGGCCACGGGATACGGGCATTTCCCCAGGCTACTTCGAGGCGGCCCAGTAGATCGCCTTGGCCACCTGCGAGTACAAGCCCTTCGGGTGATCGCGGAACAGCGGTTCGGTGCCGAACAGCACCGCCCGGCCGCCGAGCCCCGAAGTCCCGGAGACGACGGCTGCCTGGCCCGCCGCCTCCAGCGGCCCGCCCGTCCCGTCGTCCCGGGTCCGCCAATGCCCCGCGACCAGCGGATTCCCACTCGCGTAGCGCTGCTCGACCCGGACCGAGGAACCGAGATCGGTGAACCAGAACGGCCCGTAGACGAACGAGTCCGGCAGTGCCCCGCCACCTACCGGACCGGTCCCGCCGGTCACCGAGACCACGCCGTTCCCGTCCTCCCAGCCCGCCACCGGACGCGCTTCGAGAAGGCCCGCGTCGGTGTTGAAACGCGCGCCTGTGGCACCTCGGGTGACTACGCCGCCGCGAGCGAGGAAGGCACGCAAAGCGTCCTTCGCGGCCGGGGTGAGATCGGTGTACCGCAGTCCCGAAGAGACGAACAGCAGGTCGATCCGCGACCAGTCGAAGCCCGCGTTCAGCACTGCCGCCGACACCGGCCGGACGTCGAAGCCCATGTCCCGCAACGCCTTCAGTTCGTCCGGCCCGACGGCACCCGCGATCGTCTTGCGGGTCAACGGCGTCACCGTTCCGGCCGCCTCGGTGAACCGGACGCCATAGCGGTCGGCCACCTCGGCGGCGGCCTGGCGTGCCGACGCGGGCACGACGATCGTGCCGTCGTCCACGCGTCCCAGAGCGAGCCCGCGGTTCAGCAGATCGTTGACGGCGCTGACGTCCTTGCCGTCGACGAGTTTCAGCGCCAGGTCCCGGCCGGGCGCGGCGTCGACGCCGCCGGTGGGCGAGGCCGCGACGACGTCGTGTGCACGGACGTCGAGCCTGCCGTGCTTCACGATGTCGACCGAAGCGCCCCACAGCAGACGATGGCTCCAGCCGGAGATGTCGTACATGACCGGCACCTTCGCCGAGATGTCGCTGCCTCGTTCCAGCATCACGTTCGCCAGGCCGCGCTTCGGCTGGTGCATGTCGACCAGGTACGAACCGGCGGGGTACCGGCGCCCGGACAGGGAGAACGGGCGATCGGCCTGCCGTACCCGGACGTCGTTGGCCACCAGGTGATCGACGAGACGCGAAGCGGCGACGGCCGAACGCTGGTCCGCGCCGGCGGGGATGACGTACGCGCGCGGGAACTCCGTGCGGTAGCGGTCTTCCGGCCCGAAGCCGGGCACGAACCCGTCGGGGATCTCGCGCTGCGCCTCACCGGCGGTGCCGCGGCGGAACATCTCGATCTGGTTCGCGATCAGCTCACCGCGGTTGCGGTCGACGTAGTCCAGCGTGCTGCCGATGGTGGCTTCGACGACCTCGGTGTTGATCACCGAACGTCGCTGGAGCTCCGCCACCGGCTGCGTTTCGTACTCCGCGTTGTTGACCCGCATCGGGATCTCGATCGTGAACGACACCGCGCCGTGGTACATCGCGTACTGGGCGGTGTAGATCGGCGCCCAGCCGTCCCAGCTGCCGGGTTCGTAGTCGCGGAACGGGATCTCCGGCTTCGCCGTCTCCGGCCGGCCCAGCGCCTTGACGGCCTGCTCCATGCCGAGACCGTTGGCGTAGCCGTGCTTGATGTAGAGGTCGAAATCATAGTTCTGGCCGTGTGGCGGCGTGGTCGGCTCGATGAGCGTGTTCTCGACGTAACCGTGTTCGTCCAGCATCATCAGCGGCTGCTTGCCGATCGCGATCCCGCGCATCGCCCGCACTTCCGGCTGCGACGCGGTGACGAAGTCGCGGTTGGGGTCGAAACCCTGCGACGTCTGCCGCGTCCCGGCGACCCTGCCGTCCGGATTGGCCGTGACGTTGAAGTAGAAGCGGTTCCGCTTCAGCAGGTCCGCGGTCTTCGGATCGTTCGACGTCGCCAGCTTTTCGATGACGCGCAGCGCGCCGTCGGTGCCTTCCCATTCGTTGCCGTGGATGTTGTTGTTGATCCACACCGGCGCCTTGTAGCCGTGGCGAAGGAAAGGATCGCGCGCGGCGCGGGCCGGATCGTTCTCGATCAACGACCGCCACGCGTCCTGCCGTCGCGTCTCGAACCGGCTTTCGGGCGCGGTGACCGTGACCAGGTAGAGGTCACGGCCGAGACCGGACTGTCCGGCGACCTCGACCGAGATCCGGTCGCTGCGCGCCTGCAACGCGTTCAGCTTCGGCGCGAGCGCGTGATACGGCGCGAGCCCGAGCTTGATCGACTTGTCGGCCGTGTCCTCCGGGAACACGCGCAACTTGGTCTTGCGTGGGTAGCCGGAATGGTCGCCCGCGACGTTCTCGCCGCTCGCGGCCCGCGCGGCGCTCACGGGCGGGTCGGTCGCGGCGACGTCGTTGCGTTCCGGCCCGTTGCCGGGGTCCCGGTGTGGTGTCGTGGGCGGCGGTGCCGCGTACGCCGGCGCGGCGACCGCGCTCAGGGAGAGCATCAGGGCCAGGACAACGGTGCGAGCCGAACGCGACAAGGGCCACCTCCAGGGACGTCGGCCCAGTGTTTCCGCCGACCGAACACCCCACAAGCCCCGAAAGGTGCCTAACCGGGCGCCGGGAACCGGTGCTCGTTCCGGTCGATCTTGGCGTTGGCCGCCTCGATCAGATCCACCCCGAGGCTGTCGGCCAACTGGAGGAGATACAGCGTCACGTCGGCGATTTCGTCGACGACGTTGTGCGCCAGATCAGGGTCGGAACGCCACTTCGCGGACTCCTCCGGAGTGAGCCACTGGAACAGCGAAGTCAGCTCGCCGACTTCGCCGGACAGTGCCATGACGAGGTTCTTCGGTGTGTGGAAAGGCTCCCAGTCCCGGGCGGCGGCGAAGTCGCGAAGGCGCTGGTGCAGGTTCTCGAGAGTCACGTGCCGTGCCTACCAGATCGTCACGGTGCGCTAACGGCCGTATGGCGGACGAGCGTTGACGCGCAATTTGCAACTTGCCTAACGTCGCTCCGCGTCGGGAAACCGATCCGGAAGGAAAGTCTTGACGTACCAGCGAAGCCTTCGCTCTCGCATGCTCTCCATCGCCTTCGTCCCGTGCGCGGCCCTGGTGCTCGTGGCGTTGTTCATCAGCGGATTCCTCGTGCAGCAGGCCATTCAAGACCGGGACGACGCCGAAAGCGGAGCGATCACCATGGTCGGGGCGAGCCGGGGGATCGCGGCGCTGCAACGGGAGCGGGCGGTCGCGTTGCGGGCGCCGGGCAGCCGTTCCGCCACGTATCTCGTGTACGCCGATCGCATCGACACCACGCTTTCGTCCCTGCGCGAGATCGCACGGACGGCTCCTGACGCCGAGGTCGGCTACCAGCAGACGATCGCCGTCGAACTCCTCACCGCCGTCGAAGGGCTGGACCGCAGCGACTCCCTCGCGGTCGCCGGGATCGACGACGAGGGACGGCGGAACTACGCCGCGGCCGTCGGCGCCTATCGGGCCAGGCTCGACGCCGTCGCCGGGAAGATGACGGAAAGTAGTCGTCAGGCGTACCGGAATCTCGTCGCGAGTGTGGACTGGAGCCGGTTCGGCGCGGTCGAAACCGCGTTGAGCGCGGCCACCCCGCCACCGGTCGGCCAGGACGCCTGGCGCGTCGCGGCCGGGGTCGTCGGCCGGTCCCTCGGCGACCTCGCCGCCCGGCAGATCGAGTATTCGGCGCAGATCGCGATCGACGGCGGACGCCGGGTCTTGAGCGGCGCCCTCGCCGCCGCGGCGGCGATCGCGCTGCTCGCGGGGGTCGTGATGGCGATCGTCCTGCAGCTCGCCCGGAGGCTGCCGATCCCGATCATCCGCTGCCCGTCGCGTGTCGAAGTGAGGCCGCCGGACTGGTCACACCTGGTGAGCGATTACGCCGAAAAGAGCACGCTGTTGGCCCACACGAGTCGGCGAACCGGTCGGGCAGACTTGTCCAGGTGAGTTCCACGACGGATCTGCGCCCCTACCTGCGCACCTTGGACGCGGAGACGCTGGCGGACCTGCTGAACGCCCAGGCTGAGCGTGACCCTGCGTTACGACAGGCCTTGGAGAGCCGATTCGTCACCCAGGGGAGTGACCTCGCCGAGGCGCACCGCCTCCTCGACACCGCCGTGATGGCGGGCAACGTCGAGTACGCGGCGAAGGTCGGTTCCGTCCTCGACACGCTTCAGCGCCTTCTCGACGCGGGTAGCCGGGCCGATCTCGCGCCGCTCGCCCGCCGGACGGTGGACGACATCAGCGAGATGCTGGAGCAGATCGACGACGCTTCGGGCGAGGTCGCGGACAGGCTGGACCGGGCCGTCGAGCTGTACGCGCGGGCCTGCGTCGCGCGGCCGCCGGATCCGGAGAGCCTGGCCGAGTGGATCCTCGAAGTGGAGTTCGACGGACCCGGCTGGCCTGCCATCGAGCTGGCGGACTTCGCCTCCGCACTGGGGGACAAGGGGATCGCGCGAATCAAGTCCACTGTGGACAATGTGCTCGCGGAGCATCCGTCCGGCGTGAAACACGAGACGGCCGAGCGGTTGCGCGAGGAGCTGGCGGAGGTGTCCGGCGACGTCGACGCGCTCGTCGCGATCCTCGCCGCCAAGCCGCCGCGGGTCGACGTCAGCCTCAAGATCGTGCGGGTGCTGCGCGCGGCGGGACGGCACAGTGAGGCCATCGCGCACGCGGCGCGGGCGCTCACGCACGACAAGAAGGAAGAGGCTCCTCCGCCCGAAGAGGAACCAGTTCCCTTGTCGCGCAAGGACTTCGACGAGAATCCCGGCGCCGCGACCTACCTCGCCCTGCGCGAGGAGTCGCTGGAAACGGGGCGATGGGTCGCTCAGCGGAAGACCGCGCTGGCCCGGTTGCGGGAGCTCGCGGCCGGAAGCGCGGACGCCGCCGACGAACTCGTCCGCGCGCTGCTCGGCGAGGATCGCGCGGACGAGGCGTGGCGCGCGGCGGTGCGTTTCGGGGCTTCTTTGCCGGTGCGCGTCGAACTCGCGGATTCGCGTTCCGTCGCCCATCCGGCCGAAACCATTCCCGTCTATCGGGACCATGTCGAAGAACTGATCACCCACAAAGATCCGAACTCCTATCGCGAAGCTGCCCGGCAGCTGCGCAAACTCCGCACGGTGCACAAAAAGGCCGGTACGGCTGAAGAATTCAGCTCATACCTGGGCACTTTGGTGGAAATACACAAACGCAAGACGCGGCTGATCGCCGAGGTCAAGGCGGCAAGAATCGCGATTCCGAAACCGGTCAAGGCGTAACCGCTTCCGGCGTCGGTCGTTATTCGAAGTGAACCGAGGAAACACGGCGAAGAAGGTCGAGCCGAACGAGCGGACCGACGAAGTCGCGGTGGTCCCGAACCGGTGTCCGCCCGCGTCCTCCCCGCGACCGGGACACCGCGTTTCGCGCCCGGGACCACCGCGACGAACCGGTTCGAGGACGCGTGAAAACATGTCGCCATGAGTCCGGTCAGTCGTGCCCGCAAGAAGGCAGCTCAGCCCTCCACCCCGAGTGTGACGGGCCTCTTCAAGGACGTCCTCCGGGACTTCTCGACCCTCGGCGCCGAACCCGAGGTGCTCGACGTCGAGCTGCTGACCTCCGAGGTGCTCGGTCAGTGGTGGGAGATCGAGATCGAGGAGGGCGAGACGCCGCTGGGCATGGAGCTCATCGCGTTCGCCGAGCGGAAGATCACCCCGGCCGCGGCCGCGCTGCTCGCCGGGCTGCGGGTCTTCGCCGAGACCGACGAGGAGCGCGAGGCGGCCGCTGCCGCGCTGAACACCGTGCTGGGCCGGGGGATCCCGGAGCCGGAATGGGCCGCGGACCTCGCCGCGGTGACCGTCGGGGACTGCTGGCGGACCGGTGACGTCTTCGGCGACGAGTCCTCCCTGCTCTGTGTCTTCTCCCGCGGCGGCGTCGAGCACGGCCTGCTGGCGCTGGTCGACTTCACCGAGGGCGGCCGGATCCGCGACGTCGTCGTGGTCGACAAGCCCCAGGACGTCCTGGCCGAGATGCGGCAGCAGGCCGCCGACGACCCGGAGCTGGTCACGCTGGAGCGGGTGCTGCCCGAACGCGCCCACCAGCTGCTCGCGGACGGCCTGGCCGCGACGGACGTCGTCGAGGAACCCGACGTCAGCGAGGACTACGCGCGGTTCCACGCGCTCGCGCTGGCCTGGATCCGGGCGCTTCCCGCTCCCGAGCCCTCGCCCGAGATCACCGAATGGCCCGAGCAGGTCCGCGAAGAGGTCGTCGCCGACTTCATCGGGTCCGGGCTCGTGGAGGACACCGACGCGACGCGGTTCTACGCGCGCCTTCTCGTCGATCACGGCTGCGAGACCGAGCCGGGCAGCCCGTTGCGGGTCGGGCCCGAGAAGCTCGCCCGGTTCCTGGAGTCGCTGCTGGACGGCGAGTTCGAGGTCGACGAGGAGTACGAGGAAGCGCTGGAGCCCGCCTTGCTCGGCTGGGTCACCTGGGCTTCCGACCGCGCCGGGCTCCCCGAGCCCGCGCGCGTGGCGCTACTGGAGAGCACGACCGAGTTCCTGGAGGAGTTCGCGCAGGACGAGGACTCCGCGCTCGACGTCTACTTCGACGGTTCCGAGGGGATCGAAGACCCGGCGGAACTCGCGGAGGCGCTCGCGCGCCGGATGTTCGCCGTCCCGACGGTCTACACGGAGATCGGCGACGAGGAGCTGGAACTCGAGCCCGCCGATCCCGAACAGCGCCGTCTGCTGGTGATCGGCGAGCACCCCGAGTACCACGAGGCGCTGGCCGAGGAGACCTTCGACGGCGAGCCGAGGATGCGGCTCGCGCTCAAGACCACGATCGTCGACCAGCTCTGGGCCGACGAGCCCGCCGAGGTCTGGCAGGCCGTGCGGCGGCTGAGCGAGACCGGGCAGGAGCGCGAAGAGATCTTCGATCGCCTTGTCGACGCCCTGGCCGCCCAGCTGACCGAGGCCGGCGAGCACGAGATGGACTACGACGTCGACGACTACCGGAAGGCGCTCGGCGACCTGTCCTGACCTGCACTTTCCCGACGGCCACACCTCTCATGATCTTGCCAACCCCTCTCAACCCGTCTAGTCTGTCTAGATGGAAGCAGCAACCTGGCAAGTGCAGGACGCCAAGCAGCGGCTGAGTGAGCTGCTGCGCCGGGCCGCGGCCGAAGGGCCGCAGTTCGTCACCAAACATGGAGAGGAGGTGGCCGTGGTGCTGGACATCGCGGACTACCGCAGGCTCACCGGAGGCGGTGAGGCCGTCGATTTCAAACTCGTGCTCTCCGGTGAGCAGCACCATCCCGAATACGGGGAGGCGCTGGCCGACGTGCTGGAGGAGATCGCCGCCGAACGTGCGGAGGATCTACCGAGAGATGTCGTGGAGGTGAGCGGGTGAGCTTCCTGCTGGACACGAACATCGTGTCCGAGGCTCGGCGCCGCACCCAGAACCCGGGTTTCGCCCGCTGGTGGGGTGGGGTGTCATCGAGCAGGCTCTATCTGAGCGCGCTGACCATCGGAGAGATCGAGAGGGGGATAAGCAAACTCAGGCATCGAGGAGAACAGGACAGGGAGCGTGCGGACGGGCTGGCCGACTGGCTGGCCGGGCTCACCGCGCAGTTCTCGGAACGGATCCTTCCGGTGACGGCCGAGATCGCGGCCGAATGGGGCAGGCAGTACGCGCCGCGGAAAGTGCCGTCGGTCGACGGGCTGATCGCCGCGACCGCCCGGGTCCACGAGCTGACCCTGGTGACGCGGAACCTCGCCGACATGTCGGGGCTCGGAGCCCAGGTGTACAACCCGTTCGACTGAGCCCGGTTCCGGGAAGTTCCGGTGCCGAGAAACGGATCAAGACGTCCGGACGGCTTGATCGGCCCAGGCGATATTCAGCTCAGGCGATATTCAACTCAGGCGATGTTCAACTCAGGCGATGTTCAACTCAGAGGTGCCGCGGGGGTGCCCTTGCTCTCCGTGACTTGCTGCTTCTTCCGGCGACGGTCCCCGCGGGCGTCGTCGAAGTCGACGACGAAGGCGCCCGCGGCCATGGCCACCAGGAGTGCGAGTCCGAGAATCGAGCCGACCCAGGTCAGGATGATCGAGAACATCGTGAGCCTCCTCCCTGCTCAAAGTCTCTTTTCGAGACCTCTTGAACCCCTGACACAAGGGTCGCCTCGGGGGGCTGTAGCCGGTATCGGCCAACCGGTTACACGTACTGAGCGTTGATCGGCCGATCGGCCGAGGAAAGCCGCTCATCGGTCGCGGTGTGCGACAGGCCGGTGACCGAGGCTCGCCGGTGGTGCGAGGGCTGGTCCTTGTGAGGGAACAGCCGGAAATCGCTCGCGTGAGCGGCTTCCGCCGAAGTGATCTTGAAAGTCGCCGTGAACGATCGCCGTGAGTAGAGATTCCGTGCGTGACCGATCACTCAGTGTCCCCGTTGGCGGCCTCGTCACACATGATCAGAAGCCGCACATCCGAGTTCCGAGTTCCATCACGCGAGTTCCGCCTTCGATCACGCGAGTTCCGGCTTCGAGCACGCGAGTTTCGCCGTCCGATCGAGGATCGACCAGGCCCCGGTTCAGAGTTTGCGCAGCCGGACCCGGTTGATCGCGTGGTCGGCGTCCTTGCGGAGGACGAGGGTCGCGCGGGGCCGCGTCGGCTTGATGTTCTCCATCAGGTTCGGCTCGTTGATCGTGCGCCACAGATGGCGTGCCTCGGCTCGTGCCTCGTCGTCCGGGAGGCCGGCGAAGTGGTGGAAGTGCGACGCGGGGTCCGCGAACGCGGTGTGCCGCAGCTTGAGGAAGCGCTCGACGTACCAGCGTTCGATGTCGGTCGTCGCCGCGTCCACGTAGATCGAGAAGTCGAACAGATCGGAGACGCTGAGCCGAGGGCCGGGCTGGAGGACGTTCAACCCTTCGAGGATCAGGATGTCGGGTCGCTGAACGACCTGTTCCTCGTCGGGAAGGATGTCGTAGGCGAGGTGCGAGTACACCGGCGCGCTGACCCGTTCCGCGCCGGATTTCACCTCGGTGACGAAGCGCAGCAGCGCCCGCCGGTCGTAGCTCTCCGGGAAACCCTTGCGGTGCATGATCCCGCGCCGCACCAGTTCCGCCCGCGGGTGGAGGAACCCGTCGGTGGTGACCAGGTCGACCCTGGGGTGGTCCGGCCAGCGGGCGAGCAGGGTGCGCAGGATGCGCGCGGTGGTCGACTTGCCGACGGCGACGCTTCCGGCGATCCCGATGATGTACGGCACCTTGGTGCCCCGGCTGTCTTCACCGAGAAAGGTGGTGGTGGCTTCGTACAACCGTTGCCGGGCGGCGACCTGGAGATTGATCAGCCGGGAGAGCGGCAGGTAGACCTCGGCGACCTCGGCGAGATCGACCTGTTCGCCGAGACCGCGCAGCCGCAGCAGCTCGGCGGCCGTCAGTGGCAGGGGAGTCGACCTGCGCAACTCGCGCCACTGCTCACGGTGCAGCTCGACGTAGGGACTGAGCTCACGGACCCGCGGCATCGCACACTCCTCGCCCGTCGCCTGCGCTGGCGCCGTACAAAACCGTGTTGACGAGTTCTCGGCGGTGAACGTGCCGCGAACCGGATGAAGCCGCTTTAACGGTAGGGCTTACGGCTCGTGAACGCGCTTCGATGTGATGTACCCCGCTTCGGGGCGTTACCGTCAGTTACGGGGGCGGCCGGGGGCGAAGACCTCGTCCCACGCCGCGGCGACCTGCCGGGCGCACGAGGCGGGCGCGACCCCGCCGACGCCGGTACCGAGTCCGGGCATCGCGATCGTGTGCACCAGATCACGGACCCTGCCCTGGTCGACGCTGCCGTCGCGCCACTGCTGGAACACCGCCCTGGCGGCCAGGTACGGGTGCACGGTGTCGCGCGGGAGGCTTTCGCCGGGTTCCCGCATCGTCGGCGCGCTGATGAGCCAGGCGGGCTCCGCCTCGCCGGTGGGCACGATCACCGCTTCACCGATCGGCAGTTCCCCGCCGTGATAGGCGAGGACGGCGCTGCGCACGTTCTGCTCGACATCCGGGTACGCGCGGGCGTAGACGGCGTCGATGCCGCCGCGCATCCAGCCGTAGGAGTTCGCGGGGCTGACGACGGCCTGTGCGACGACGTCGAGCACGGACCCGCGGTGCACGAAGACCCGGCCGTCCACAGTGTCCGCGACGGTGGTCCAGGCCTGCGCGAGCAGGTCATCGACGGCGCACAGCACCAGCTCCGGAGTGGGACGGTCCGGCAGGGGAGCGAACGAGGAGCCGACATCCTCTCGGCCGGTGTGCGTGCCCGGTTCGGCGGTCACGCCCTAAGCATGGCAAAAAAAGCCACTTGGCGTAACCGGTGCGCGTACCGGCTGTCCGAGTGAAAGTCGCCACCCGCGGCGTGCGTAATCTGGCGGGGTGTCACGGATCGCCTACTTCGGCCCCCAGGGAACCTTCACCGAACAGGCCGCGCGCCGGCTCGCTCCCGGCGAGGAGCTGATCCCCGCCGAGACCATCCCGGCGGCACTGGCCGCGGTGCGTTCGGGCACGGCCGACGCGGCCTGCGTCCCGATCGAGAACTCCGTGGAGGGCGCGGTCACCGCCACCCTCGACAGCCTGAGCGAGGCCGAACCGCTCGTCGCGGTGGCGGAGGCGCTGCTGCCGGTCCACTTCAGCGTGCTGACCCGCCCCGGCACGACCGAGATCCGCACCGTGGCGAGCCACCCGCACGCGCTCGCCCAGGTCCGGCACTGGGTCGAGGCGAACCTGCCCGGCGCGCGTCCGGTCGCGACGTCGTCCACCGCCGCGGCGGCGGTCGCGGTCGACGCGGGCGATTTCGACGCCGCCGTCACCGCGCCGGTCGCCGTCGAGCACTACCCGCTTCAGGTGCTGGCCACCGAGGTCGCCGACGTCCGTGACGCCAAGACCCGGTTCCTGCTGGTCCGCGCGCCCGGCGAGCTGCCGGGGCCGACCGGGGCCGACCGCACGTCGATCGTCGCCGCCGCGACGAACCGGACCGGCGCGCTGGCGGAACTGCTCACCGAGCTGGCGGTCCGCGGGATCAACCTGACCAAGCTGGACGCCCGGCCGACCAGGAACAACTTCGGCGAGTACCGGTTCTTCATCGACTTCGAGGGCCACGTGGCCGAGCCCCGGATCGGCGACGCGCTGGCCGCGTTGCGCCGCCGGTGCCGCAACGTCCGGTTCCTCGGCTCCCACCCGCGCGCGGACAACGGCACGACCGAGATCGAGCCGGGCGCCGCCAACGAGGATTTCACCGACGCGATCGGCTGGGTCGAGTCGGTACGGAAGGGAGCACAGGCGTGAAACTTCTCCTCGTCCGCCACGGCCAGACCGACGGCAACGTGCGGGGCGCGCTGGACACCGCGCTGCCCGGACCGCCGCTCACCGAGCTGGGCCGGGAACAGGCCCGGGACCTCGCGACGCGGCTCGACGGCGAGCCGATCGTCGCGGTCTACGCCTCGCAGGCCGTCCGCGCCCAGCAGACCGCGGCACCGCTGGCCGCCAAGCTCGGTTTCGACGTCCAGGTCGTCGACGGCGTGCACGAGGTCGCCGCCGGAGAGCTCGAAGGCAAGACGGACAAGGACTCGATCACGACCTACATGAGCGTCGTGCGCCAGTGGACGCTCGGCGAACTCGACCCGCCGATCCCCGGCGGCGAGACCGGCACGCAGGTCCGCACCCGGATGCTCGACGCGGTCGCCCGGCTGCGCGCCAAGCACGAACAGGCGGATCCCGACGGCACGGTGGTCCTGGTCAGCCACGGCGGTGCCATCCGGCTGGGCGGCGAATGGCTCGCCGGGAACGTGACCGCCGAGGTCGCCAATCGGGCCCTCATCCCGAACACCGGCGTCGTCGAACTCGTCTCGACCCCGGTCGGCTGGTCCTGCCTCACCTGGGCGGACGTTCCCGTCGAACGCTGACCAGGCACGTTTGCCTCCGCTCCCGCCGGGGAATACACCCCACAAGATCGATTAACACCTTGTGGGGAATTAACCGGTTGAGCGCAACCCACTGGGCGGACAACACGTCTACTGAACGGTGGGTCACCCGGCTACAGGGAGGCGAATGACCATGGTTCGTTCGAAGATCATCTCCATCGGCGGTCTCGTCGCGGGCACCGCCGGGCTCCTGCTGCTCAGCGCCTGCGGTTCGCAAAGCACGCCTGTCGCGCAGAACTCGTCCATGCCGCCGTCCAGTTCGGCGCCGGAGACCTCGGCCGCGCCCAGCGCGAGCTCTTCGAGCCCGGCGCCGACCTCGCAGCCCGCCGAGGCGCCCCCTCCGGCGTCGAAGAGCGACGGGCTCTGCAAGGCGGGGGACGTCAAGCTCTCCGTCGCGGGCGGCGACGGGGCCGCCGGGACGGTGTACCGCACGCTCGTCATCACCAACACGAGCGGGCACCAGTGCACCATCCAGGGCTTCCCCGGCGTCTCCTACGTGACCGGGGCGGACGGCCACCAGGTCGGCGAGGCCGCGTTCCGCACCGGTGACAAGGGCGGGCCGGTCCAGCTGAACAACGGCGAGAGCGCGTCCACGGACATCGGCTTCGTGAACGTCCGCAACTACGACGAGGCGGCCTGCAAGCCCACCGAGACCCGAGGTCTGCGGGTGTACCTGCCGCAGGAGACGGCGTCGAACTTCGTGGCGGTGCAGGGGCTCGGCTGCGCGGGGAAGGTCCCGGGCAACCAGCTGACCGTCAAGACGGTCCACAAGGGCTAGCGAAATCAGAGCTGGGTGCAGAGCTGTTCGGCCTGCGCCACGTGCCGCTGACCGGAGAGGTCGTTGAAGTGCAGGCTGAACACCATCCGGCTGACACCGTCGATGTGTTCGGCCAGCGGCCGGTAGGTGTCGTTGGCGGCGGCCGCCGCGGCGGAGAGTTCGCGCGCGGCCGTCATCCGGTGCAGGACCTCGGGGGCCATCACGGCCACGGTCCGATCGCCGGGGGAGTCGGTGGTGTCCGGGATCGTGCCGACCCTGGCCAGTGCCCGGCACGCGTCTTGCGCGTCTTCGAGAGCCCCCGCGTTGACGCCCGAGAGCGCCCACAGCATGCCGATCACCCCGCCGCCGATCACGAAACCGGCGACGGCCGTGAGCACTTGCGGGCGTCTGGAAGGTTCGGTCGTCTCCACGCCGGCCTCCGGCACCAGTGTCTGCTGCATCGCGGACCTCCCGTCACCAGCTGGCGGTGATGGGCTATTTCAGCACCAAAGGCCTTGGTTTTCACTGGTCTTGGTGGAGAACCCGTACCTCCGTGGCCGTTTCGTCATCGAAGGCGCCTCGCCGTAACGAGACGAACGCGAAACCGGCTACGCCGAACAGCAGCAGCCCCGACATCAGGAACGTCCGGGCAGGGGAGCCGAGGGCGTGGGTGAGGAGCCCGCCGAGCAGCGCGCCGATCGGGATCGCCCCCCAGACGACGGTGCGCCACACGCCGAGGACCCGGCCGAGCAGTTCGCCCGGGACGAGTTTGTGCCGTGCCGTCCCCAGCACGATGTTCACCGCGACGACGGCCGCCGCGAACAGGCCGAACAGGGCCGCTCCGGCGATCGGCGAGCTGGTCAGGCCCATGCCGGTGAACGCCACGCCGCAGCAAGCCGTGCCCCCGATGAGGACCGCGCGACGGCTGGACACCTTGACCAGCCGCGGAGCCACCCCCGCGCCCAGCAAGCCACCGATGCCGCCGACGAACGCGAAGACCCCGAAGGCCGCTTCGCTGAGACGCAGGAAGTCGATCGCGTACAGCACCAGCTGCGCCTGCGCGAGTTCGCTGACCAGGCTGATCAATCCGGCGACGACGACCAGGCGCAGCACCAGCCCGCTGTGCTTCAGCCAGCGGAAACCTTCCGCCAGCTCGGTGCGAAGCGCAGTACGCGAGCTCTCGGAGGCCTCGGTCGAGGGGCGGGCCCGGTAGCTTCCGGCGAGGCCGATCAGCACGACCGCCGCGATCGCGAAGCCCACCGAGTTGAGCAGGAACGGGAAGGCCGCGAAGAGCGCGAAGGTGGCGCTACCGACAGGGCCACCGAGGAAGGTCTGACCGACGATCTCGCAGGCCTGGAGCTTGCTGTTCGCGCCGTCGAGCGAACCCTCGCCGACGACCGCCGGGATGAGCACGTTCGCGGCGCTGTCGGCGACCACCTCCGCGACGCCGATGAGCAGGGCGGCGACGTAGACCATCCAGATCGTCACGCCGCCGGCCGCGACCAGGGCGGCCGTCCCGCCGACGACCACGGCACGGGCGCTGTTCGCGAGGATCATCGCGCGCCGCCGGTCGATCCGGTCCAGGAGCGCGCCCGCCGGGAGCGCGAACAGCAGCCAAGGCAGGAACTGGGTCGCCGAGAGTCCGGCGATGAGCAGCGGATCGCGGGTCAGGGTGACCGCGAGCAGCGGGAACGCGACCTTGCCGATCCCGTCGCCGAGGTTCGACGCCGCACTGGACGCGAGCAGCCAGCGCAACCGCCGGTCCCCGCGCCCGCGCACCGTCGACTCGGCCATGCACCGCCTCCCCAGGCATTCGCCGGCGACGGCCGACGACAACGTGGTCGAAAGTTTAGCGGGGCTGTCGCTCAAGGTGGTGGGGTTGTTACGTCCAGTTAAGAATCCGGAGAACCCTTGGTGCCCGACGCACAAAAGTCACCCACCATGCCGCCTTCGGCGCGGAATCCGCCGGGAGGGAGCAAGGGACCTTTGCTATCGCCCGTCCGGCGGCTCAGCCCCAGCCGAGTTCGTGCAGCCGCGCGTCGTCGATGCCGAAATGGTGGCCGACCTCGTGGACCACCGTGATCAGCACCTCCTCGACCACGTCCTCCTCGGTGTCGCACATTTCCAGCAGCGGGCGCCGGTAGATGGAGATCCGGTCCGGCAGCACCCCGCCGTACTCGTGGGTCCGTTCCGTCAGCGCGACACCGTGGTAGAGCCCCAGGATCGTGGGCGACTCCTCGTTGAACTCCTCGACGAGGACCACCACGTTGTCCATCGCGTCCGCGAACTCGGGCGGGAGCTCGTCCAGCGCCTCCGACACCAGCTCTTCGAAGCGCTGCTGGGTCATTTCGACGGGCACTCCGATCACCCGCCGGTCTTCGGAGCGGAGGAGGAAGCGGGCGGGCCGCCGCCGTCGGAAGGCGGGGCCTCACCGTTGCCGACCTTGACGCTCCCGGTGACCGGAGCGAGCCCCTTGTTGTCCGGCAGGACCGCCGCCACCTTGCAGTTCACCAGCGTCGAACCGGCGTCCCAGCTCTCCTGCTCGCGGACGTCCCAGCTGAGGATGACCTTCTTCGCGGCCAGGTCCGCGTTGCCGGTGTACTCCTGCGAGGCCGTCGAGCATTCGGTGTCCAGCCAGGTGTTCTGCTCTTCCTGAGACGGGTAGCCGTCCTTGAACTTCGTCTTGAGGTCGATCGTCGCGATCATCTCGTACGAATGGGGCTGGGCGCAGTCGATCGGGTCGCCGAAGCTGTTGTTGAGCAGCGCGAGGCAGGTGCCCGGCTCCCACACGGCGGACTGGTCCTGCTCCTTCGCCGGTCCCTTGGTCGGCTGCAGCTTGCCGCCCTGGCCCGCCCATTGCAGACCGCACCGCAGCTGCCTGTCGCCGTCTTCCCACTGCGCGGGCGTCGGCCGGAGCAGGTTCATGCTCAACTTGCCGTACGGATCCAGCGTGCGGCCGAGGTACGGCTTGACGTCGACGGTGCAGCGGGACCGGGAGATCTCCTGCCACTGCTCCAGGTTCGGGCTGGGCACCCCCGCCGGGTACTGCGCGCCGATGTCGACGATGCTGGTGACCTCGAACAAGTGGGACTCCGCGCATGAGACGCGCTTCGCGTCGGTGGCGTCCGGGTTGTTCCAGGTCAGGCAGGTCCCCGGGGGAGACTGGAACGCTTCGGCCGCGGCGGGCGACAGTTTGGGGGCGCCGCCGCCCGCACCGCCCTCCGGGCCCACGTTCCACGAGAAAGCCACACTCAGCGAAAGCGCGATGATCGCGCCCAGGAACACACCGGCCATGACGAGCCGGGTGCGCAGGGTAGTCAGCGCGTTTCGCGGATAACGGAACCGCTCGGCCTGTTGAGACATCCACTCCATGATGCCCGCGCCGCACGTAAGGTGCGCGTACCGGGTGGTTAGTGTTGGACACGGGTTCGGGCCGGCGGGCGATTACGGAGCTTCGATGACGCAGGATGACAACCAGGGGGCACAGACTCCTCAGGAGCCGCCCAAGCGCGGCACCATGCGCTTTCAGGACGGCAGCACGCAGGCGCGGCAGCCGTCGCTCGCCGAGCAGCGGGCGCGACAGCAGGCGCTGGCGGAGCAGGAACGTCAGGAGGCGCTTCAGGCCGAACAGGCCCGCGCCGCCGAGAAGAAGTCTTCGACCAAGAAGAAACTCCTGATCGGGACCGGTGTGACCGTCGGTCTGGTCGGTCTGGTCGCGACGTTCTACACCGTCGCGAAGCCAAAAGAGGTCACGGCGGTCTGCGCCGCCAAAGACACCGACATCATCAACGACGACCAGAACTGCGACGAGCGGTACGTGACGTCGCACGGTGGTTACACCAGTGGCGGCTTCTTCTTCCTGCCGATCGTCGGTGGCGGCTACAACAGCTACCGCTACAACTACGGCGGCACCGGTGCCATCGGGCAGCGCGTGTCCGGCGGCTCGTACACCGCGCCGTCGAACGCGAACGTCAGCACCAAATCGGGCAAGTCCGTCCAGCGTGGCGGGTTCGGCATCAGCGGCAAGAGCGGTACCTCCGGCGGTACCGGCAAGAGCGGGGGCTCGTAGTTGTATCGGGATTCCAAGCCGCCCCGGCGGGATTGGCAGCGCATCGTCGAGGAACAGGGCCTGGTCTTCGGCACCCCCGCCCGTGACGGCGCCGGCAAGTCCAGGCCGTACTGGGACGAGTCGGTCCACTACGTCTTCGACATGGACGAGATCCTGTCCGTCGAGGCGGACGTCGAACTGCTGCACTCGATGTGCCTCGAAGCCGTCGACAACGTGATCACCACCGAGCAGTACCACCGCTTCGGCATCCCCGAGTGGGTCTGGCCGCATATCGCGGAGTCGTGGAAGCGGCAGGATCCGCACGTCTACGGCCGGTTCGACCTGCGCTACGACGGCAAGAGCCCGGCGAAGCTGCTCGAATACAACGCCGACACCCCGACTTCGCTGCTCGAAGCCGCGGTACTCCAGTGGCACTGGAAGACCGCGGTCTTCCCCGACGACGACCAGTGGAACTCGATCCACGAGAAGCTGGTCGAGCGCTGGGGCGAGCTCGCCGAAAAGCTGCCCTCCAACGAGCTGCACTTCACCTGGTCGTCCGCCGATCCGTCCGGTGAGGACCACGTGACGACGGCGTACCTGCAGGAGACCGCGGCCGAGGCCGGACTCGACACCGTCGGCCTGTCGATCGAGGAGATCGGCTGGGACCCGGTGCTCAAGCGGTTCGTCGACCTCGAAGAGGCGCAGATGGCGACAGTGGTGAAGCTCTACCCGTGGGAATGGGTGGTCGACGAGGAGTTCGGCCGCTTCGCCGTCGAGACCATGCCGCGCACGCTGTGGGTCGAGCCGCTGTGGAAGATGATCCTCTCCAACAAGACGCTGCTCGCGATCCTGTGGGAGAACTACCCGGGCCACCCGAACCTGCTGCCCGCCTTCGCCGACGACCCCGGTCTGCTGACCGAGTACGTCCGCAAGCCGAAACTCGGCCGCGAGGGCGCGAACGTGCAGATCGTCGCCACCGGGTACGAGACGCAGACCGACGGTGTCTACGGCGCGGAAGGGTACGTCTACCAGGCGTTCGACCCGCTCCCGGAGTTCCAGGGCTACCGCCCCGCGCTGGGCGCGTGGATCGTCGGGGACCAGGCCGCCGGCCTCGGGATCCGCGAGACCGCGGGCCTCGTCACGGACGACGGTGCGGCGTTCGTCCCGCACCGCATCGTCGAGACGTGATAGAAGCAACCGCACAAACCTGACATTCTCGACCTTGTACCTCTCCGGGAGAACGCTGTGACCACCACCCTTGCGCTGTCCGACACGTTCGGCTCCGACCTCGTGCGGGGGATCGGCGCGATCCTGCTGTACGGCGTCGTCGGCCTGCTGATGATGTTCGCCGGGTTCTGGGCGATCGACTGGACCACGCCCGGCAAGCTGTCCCAGCTGGTCACCCGCGGCCTCCCGAACGCGGTCATCGTCACCGCGTCGGGCCTGCTTTCGATGGCCTTCATCATCGTCGTGGCGATCGCGAACTCCGCCAGCGATCTGACCGAGGGCCTCATCACCTCGCTGGTCTACGGCCTGCTCGGCATCATCGTGCAGGTGCTCGCGGTCCGGCTGCTGGAGTGGGCGACCCGGATCGACATCCGCTCGACCATCGAGAGCGAGAAGTTCGCCCCGGCCAGCGTCGTGGTGGCCTCCGCGCACCTGGCCCTCGGCCTGATCGTGGCCGTCGCCATCTCGTGATCTTCTGACGTCCGCAATCGGCATGGGCGCACGATTCCCACTACCGTGGGAGTCGTGCGCCTTTTGAGGACTCCGGACGACCGGTTCTCGGACCTACCCGATTTCGACTTCGAACCGCGCTACGCGGAACTCGTCGACCTTCACGGCGGCGTGATCAGAGTGGGTTACGTGGAGGCCGGACCCGAGGACGGGCCACCCGTCCTCCTGCTGCACGGTGAACCCACCTGGTCCTACCTCTACCGCAAGGTCATCCCGGTGCTCGCCGACGCCGGACTGCGCGCCATCGCGCCCGACCTGGTCGGCTTCGGTCGATCCGACAAACCCGGCGACATGGTCGACCACACCTACCAACGGCACGTCGAATGGATGCGCGCGTTCGCCTTCGACGTGCTCGACCTGACCGACGTCACCCTGGTCGGCCAGGACTGGGGCGGCCTGATCGGCCTCCGGCTGGTCGCCGAGAACCCCGACCGCTTCGCCCGGGTCGTCGCGGCCAACACCGGCCTCCCCACCGGCGACGGCGACATGCCGGAGATCTGGCACAAGTTCCGCGAGACCATGGAGAACGCCCAGGTCATCGACGTCGGACGGTTCGTCCAGTCGGGCTGCCAGACCAAGCTGTCCGAGGGAGTGCGCGCCGCCTACGACGCGCCCTTCCCGAACGAGATGTACAAGGCCGCGCCGCGCGCGATGCCGTCGCTCGTCCCGATCACCCCGGACGACCCGGCGTCGGCCGCCAACCGGGCCGCGCTGAAGGTCCTCACGGAACTGGACAAGCCGTTCCTGGTCTCGTTCTCCGACGGCGACCCGATCACCGCGCCTTGGGGCCTCGAACTGCGGGCCTCGATGCGCGGCGCCCGGGAACTCGAGCATCCGACGATCACCGGCGCCGGGCACTTCCTCCAGGAAGACGCCGGTGGGCGGCTGGGCGAGGTCATCGCCCGCTTCGCGACCTCCTGACGCTTGCCGGAAGACGCGTGATCGAAGGCCGAACACGCGTGACCGAGAGCGGATCTCGCGTGCTTGGAGACGGAACTCGGGTGTTCCGCCCCCAAACACGCGAGATCCGGCTGCAGACACGCGTCTGACGGACGGCGCGCCCGCTTTCGCCCGTTTCCGGAGTGCGGACGCGTGTCATGAGGGGTCCCCTTAAGACGAAATTTGTCCTAAGGGGACCCCTCATGACATTTGTCAGGAGATGGCGGCCAGGGAGTCGGTGATGATCCCGAGGCCTTCCGCGGCCTCATCGGCGGTGAGCGTCATCGGCGGCGCGATCCGCAGCACGTTGCCGTGCAGCCCGCCCTTGCCGATCAGCAGCCCGCGCGCCTTGGTCTCCTCCATCATCCGCGCCGCGGCTCCCGGGTCGGGCTCGAGGCCGCCCGGCCGCACCAGCTCGACGCCGATCATCAGGCCCTTGCCGCGGACGTCCCCGATCAGCGGATGCCCCGAAGCTCGCAGACCGGACAGCAGCTCGTTGCCCCGCGCGAGCGCGTTGGCCTGGAGGTCGTGGTCGGCGATGTGGTCGAGCACCGCGGCCGCGCCCGCCATCGCGACCGGGTTGCCGCCGAAGGTCGAGATCGAGTTCGCGGTCAGGCAGTCGACGAGGTCGCCCCGGGCGACGAGACCGCCGATCGCGAGGCCGTTGCCGAGCCCCTTCGCGAAGGTCATCGCGTCAGGGACGACGTCGTGCGCCTGGATCCCCCAGTAGTGCTCCCCGGTCCGGCCCCAGCCGGTCTGGACCTCGTCGGAGACGAACAGGATCCCGTACTGGTCGAGGACCTCCTTCATCGCCTTGAACAGGCCGTCCGGCGGCGAGCTGAACCCGCCGACCCCCTGGATCGGCTCGGCGATCATGCAGGCGACGTCGCCAGAAGTGCCCGTCTCCAGCACGTCGACCAGATCCGCGACGCACGCATCGATGTACTCCGTGTCCGAAAGCGCCCGGAACGGGCTGCGGTACCGGTAGCCGCCGTGCACGTAGCTCACCTTCACCGGGCTGAGCGACGACGCCGACCAGCCGCGGTTGCCCGTGATGCCGACCGTCGCGAACGACCGCCCGTGGTACGAGTTCCGCATCGCCAGCACCTGGTTGCTGCGCCGGTACTGGGTGGCGAGCATGAGCGCGGTGTCGTTGGCTTCGGTCCCGGAGTTGGTGAAGAACACCTTCGCGTCCGGGATGCCGGAGAGCTTCGCGATCCGCTCGGCCAGTTCGACCTGCGAGCGGATCAGGTACAGCGTCGAGGTGTGCAGGATCCCGGTGTCGAGCTGCTTGCGCACGGCGTCGCTGATCGCCGAGACGTCGTAGCCCATCGAGTTCGTCAGGATGCCCGCGAAGAAGTCGAGATAGCTCCGCCCGGTCGAGTCGATGACCCGGCGGTCCTGCGCGTGCACGATCTCGATCGGCTCGTCGTAGTAGAGCGCCAGCCACGACGGCAGTACCGCCTTGTGCCGCGCCAGCAGGTCCGCATCGGTCATCGGGTTTCTCCGTCCGCAGCAGGGAATCCGGGGCCGGGCTCAGTATGGGGACGGCCCGAAACGAGCGACAACGATCAGACTGTCGGGTTCTCCGCGGCGGCCCGCACAGTCTGTACGGGGAAACTGCCTCGAAGTGCGCGAAGGCCACGGACTACCCTCAGCTCTCGTGATTGACCCCAGGACTCTGCGCGATGACCCGGACGTCGTGCGCGCTTCGCAGCGCGCCCGTGGCGAGGACGAAGGAGTGGTCGACAAGCTGCTCTCCCTCGACTCCCGCCGCCGGTCTTCGATCGCCGCCGCCAACACGCTGCGCGCCGAGCAGAAGTCGCTGGGCAAGCTCGTCCCGAAGGCGCAAGGCGACGAACGGGCCGCGCTGCTCGCCAAGGCGAAGGACCTCGCCGCCCAGGTGAAGGCCGCCGAGGTCGAGCAGACCGAGGCTTCGGAGGAGTTCGAGCAGCTGCACCGCGTGGTGCCGAACCTCGTCCACCCCGACGCGCCCGAAGGCGGCGAGGACGACTTCGTCGTGCTCAAGCACGTCGGCGAGCCGAAGAAGTTCGACTTCAAGCCCAAGGATCACCTCGAACTCTGCGAGGGCCTCGGCGCGCTCGACATGGAGCGCGGCGCGAAGGTCTCGGGCTCGCGGTTCTACTTCCTCACCGGCATCGGCGCCCAGCTGCAGCTCGGCCTGCTGAACATGGCCATCGCGCAGGCGAGCGCGAACGGCTTCACCCCGATGATCACGCCGACCCTGGTCCGGCCGGAGATCATGGCGGGCACCGGATTCCTCGGCGCGCACTCGTCGGAGGTCTACCGGCTGCGTGACGACGACCTGTACCTCGTCGGCACCTCCGAGGTCCCGCTCGCCGGCTACCACGCCGACGAGATCCTCGACCTCGGCGACGGCGCGAAGCGCTACGCGGGCTGGTCGTCCTGCTACCGCCGCGAGGCCGGTTCTTATGGCAAGGACACCCGCGGCATCATCCGCGTCCACCAGTTCGACAAGGTCGAGATGTTCGTCTACACGCGTCCCGAGGACGCCGAGGCCGAGCACGCGCGCCTGCTGGACTGGGAAGAGCAGATGCTCGCCAAGATCGAGGTCCCGTACCGGGTGATCGACACCGCCACCGGCGACCTCGGCACGTCGGCGTACCGGAAGTTCGACTGCGAGGCGTGGGTGCCGTCGCAGGAGGCCTACCGCGAGCTGACCTCGACGTCGAACTGCACGACGTTCCAGGCCCGCCGCCTCGGCATCCGCTACCGCGACGAAGACGGCCGCCCGCAGACCGTCGCCACGCTGAACGGCACGCTCGCCACCACCAGGTGGATCGTCGCGATCCTGGAGAACCACCAGCTCGAAGACGGTTCCGTCCGGGTCCCCGAAGCGCTTCGTCCCTTCCTCGGCGGAACCGAGGTGCTCACGCCGACATCGAAGTAGGGTCCGCGCCGAGGAGGGCCCCAGCATGAACCGCCATCGCAAGCCCGATCACCGCGCTCTTCGCGGCGGTCCTCCTGCTCGGCGGATGTTCCGAGACGATTTCGGGGACGGCGTCGCCGGTGCCCGGCCAGGGGCCGGTGCTCACCAAGGCGGCGCCGTGCTCGTTGCTCACCCCTGGACACGCCGACGCGCTCGGCCTGAAGCTGCCCGACGGGCAGCCGGACCCGAAGATCGTCGCGCCGCCGGGCAGCGGAAACCCGAACCTTCCTCCCTGAAGTACTGCACGGCCGCGCTGCCGATCACCGCGACGTCCACGGTGAAGGGTCTCCAGCGGCCATTGGGACGACGAGGCGAAGGCCTGTGACCTGCTGCGGGCCGCGCTGCCGACGGTGAGCGCGGCGCTGCCCGCCGGTTCGTGAACGGCGGCCGCGCACAAGTAGTGTGCGAGCCGAAGATGGAGGGGACGCATGCGGTTTCGGAATTCGCTCGCGATCGGGCTGACGGTGCTGGCGCTCGGCGGCTGCACGTCGACGATTCCAGGTACGGCCTCGCCGGTGCCCGGACAGGGGCCGGTGATCACGAAAGCCGAGCCGTGCGCGTTGCTGACGCAGGACCACGCGAACGCGCTGGGAGTCACGTACCCCGGTGAGGAACGCGCCGCCAAGCCCGATCAGAAGACCCCCGCGGTCTGCCGGTTCCGGAAGCTGGAGGACGTCAGGAAGGCGTCGAACCTCGAGGTCTCGTTGAGCAAGGACCTGTCCTTGAACGAGTACATGAACGGCGCGCAGTCCGGCGAGAAGTTCGGGATCGGCGGTTTCACCTGGACGCGGTACGCCACCATCCTCGGCCCGGACTACTGCTCGCTGAGCACGGAACTCACCCCGGACTCCTTCGTGGAGATCGCCAGCGAGAGCCCCGATCACACCGAGGGCAACGCGTGCGACCTGGCCAAGGCGGCGGCCCCGGCCGTGGCGTCGAAGCTGCCGGGCGGACAGCAGGATCCGCAGATCACCGCTCCGCCCGGGCAGAAGCCCGCCGAGCCGGGCGGGCCGCTCGTGACCACCGACCCGTGCGCCATGCTCAAGCCCGAGCAGACCGCCCAGCTGCGCCTCGGCCCGACCGGTGAGCCGATGAAGTCCAGTTCCGACCCGAACCAGACCGGCTGCGAGTGGGCCGACACGGACGGCGACAAGGGCGAAAAGGCCTTCGACCTGTGGTTCTACACGTCGAAGGCGATCGACGAGGCGCCGTCGCTGATCACGCAGGGCGAACCGCAGGACTTCGACTCCGGCGACCGCAAGTGGAAGCTCTACACCGAGTCGGGCAGCAAGCTGTGCGCGGCCGGTCTCGCGATCACCGCGACGTCGACGGTGGCGATCATCGCGGGCAACCTCGACGACCCCGCGAAGGCGTGCGACGTCATCAAGGCCGCCGTGCCGCTGCTGAACGCGAACCTGCCGCCGTCCTCCTAGGAGCTCACCTCGTCGGCGATGTGCTTCGCGATCTCCAGCGCGCTGGTCGCCGCCGGCGAGGGCGCGTTGAGGACGTGCACCTGGTTCCGCGCGGTCTCGATCAGGAAGTCGTCGACGAGCGCGCCGTCCGGGCGCAGCGCCTGTGCCCGGACGCCGGAGCCGTGCCGCACGATGTCGTCCTCGGTGACGGCGGGAACGAGCCGCGCGAGGCTTTCGGCGAAGCGGCGGCGCGAGAACGACCGGCGGACCTCGTCGAGCCCCGTCGGGTACGCGTACTTGCGCGCGAGCCGCCAGACGCCGGGGAAGCGGGCGACCTCGGCGAGATCCTTCGCGGAGAAGTCGCGCCACGTGTAGCCCTCGCGGCGCAGCGCCAGCACGGCGTTGGGGCCGGCGTGCACGCTGCCGTCGAGCATGCGGGTCAGGTGCACGCCGAGGAACGGCAGTGACGCGTCCGGGACCGGGTAGATCAGGCCGCGCACCAGATGGCGGCGTTCGGGCTTGAGCTCGTAGTACTCGCCGCGGAACGGCACGATCCGCGCGCTCGGGGTGAGCCCGGCGAGTCGCGCGACGCGGTCCGCGTGCAGGCCCGCGCAGTTGACGAGCGCGTCCGCGTGGATCACCTCGTCGCCGGTCGCCACCTCGACGCCGCCGGTGCGGCCCGGGCGGATCCCCAGCGCGGACGTGCCGAGCCGGAGGTCGGCGTCGGACTCGTCGAGCAGCCGCACGAGCGCGGAGCAGACGGCGGGGAAGTCGATGATGCCGGTGGATTCCACGCGCAGCGCGGCGACGCACGAGACCTCGGGCTCGTACTCCCGGGCCTCGCTCGGCGTGATCAGCTTGGCCGGGACGCCGTTCGCTTCGGCCCGTTCGGCGAGCACCTTCAGCGCCGGGAGCTCCGCTTCGGAGGTGGTGACGACGAGTTTGCCGCACACCTCGACCGGCACCCCGTACTGCCGCGCGAAGTCCACAATGGACCGATTGCCCGCGGTGGACATCCTCGCCTTGAAGGATCCCGGCTTGTAGTAGAGCCCCGCGTGCACGACGTTCGAGTTGTGCCCCGTCTGGTGGGCCGCCCAGCGGTCCTCCTTTTCGAGCACCGTGACGTCCAGGCCTCTTCTGGTCAGTTCCCAGGCTGTGGCGAGACCGACGATCCCGCCCCCGATGACTACGACTGTGCGCACGATCGACCAGGTTACCCGGAGCGCTACCTGACAAGCGTCAGGTTGACTGGTAGCGTACCTGACCGATGTCAGGTAAACGGTTGAGCAAGGACGAACGCCGGGAGCGGATCCTGGCCGCGGCGGCGCGGGTGTTCGCCGCGTCCGGGTACGACGCGGCGGGAATGCGCGAGGTCGCGACGGCGGCCGGGATCAGCACGCCCGTGCTCTACGACCATTTCCCGTCCAAGGCGGCGCTGTACGCGGGCCTGCTGGAGTCCGAAGTGGACAGTCTGCTGGCCGGCTGGGAAAGCCTGCCGCCGTCGGAGACCGCCGAGGAGCTGCTGCGCGGCCGGGTGGCGGCGATCTTCGCCTGGATGGAGACGAACGAACGCGGCTGGCGGATGATCTTCGCCGAGACGCCGTCCGACGAGGGTGTCGCCGAGGTGCACCGGCGCGGGCAGGCCAGGGCGACCGGGCGGCTGACCGAGGTGTTCGCCCGGGTCCCCGGCCTGGCGCTGACCGCGGACCTGCCGCGCGACCGCGCGAACGAGGCTCTCGCCGAAGCGGCGAAGAGCGCACTGAACGCCATCGCCACCTGGTGGTGGAGCAACCGCGACATCCCGCGGGAGCAAGTCGTCGCGCTCACGACGGATCTGTTGTGGCGCGGTCTGGGGAATCTGATCCAGGAGGACGTATGAGCACCGAGACCACCGAGCGGTACCGCCGGGCCCTCGAGACCCGGGACGTCGAACTCGCGCTGAGCGGTTTCGCGCCGGACGTGATCGTGCATTCGCCGCTGACGAGCCGGGTCCGGTTCACCGGGCACGCGGAACTCAAGCCGCTGCTGGAAGTCGCCTACACGCATCTGCGCGACGTGCGGTTCCACACCGACACCGGCGACGCGACGACGCGGGTGGTCGTCTACACCGCGCGGATCGGCGCGGAGGAGATCGAAGAGGCGGCGGTGCTGAAAATCGGCGAGGACGGGCTCATCACCGAGGTGACGCTGTTCGTGCGGCCGCTGCCCGGCCTCGTCGCGCTGATGGACGCCTTCGGCCCGGACATCGCGCGCCGCAACGGGCGCGAGTTCGCGGCCAGGCTGCTGTGCCTGGCCGCGCAACCGTTGATGGACCTGGTGCGGG
>NZ_JBHXJK010000099.1:0-33657 GCF_042723255.1 Amycolatopsis thailandensis | reverse complement strand
GTCACCTCGACTGCCACCGGTCACGCCCGGCACAACCTTGATCAACGGAAGATCGGGGACGCTGAGTGTCCCGAATCTTCCGTTGATCAAGGGCACCCCTGGCGACGATGAAGGAATTGGGACGTTCAACGTCCCAATTCCTCCATCGTCGCGCCTGGCAGCCTCCGAACCACCACGCCCAGCCAGGCGCGGGTAGGTAATACCGGTCCCCTCTAACCGTCCTCACCACTCACGAGCGGTTCCGGCGGTGGGCAGCGACCCGCTCCCGGGTGGCACACCGCGTCGAGCAATACCGGCGCGGACTCCCCCCACCCAAGTGCGCGAAGGGCTTCCCGCAGCCCGAAGCGGCACACAACCCACCCGGCGGCGCCTGACGGTCCGCGAGCAGCACCGCCAGCGCCAGCGCGGACGACGTCACCAGCCACGCGCCCCACGGCCCGTCGTCGTCGGCGTCCACGTGCAGGTGCCAGCCGAACCCGTCGGCGTGATCGGTCAGCCGCGGCGGATGCGCGTACCGAGCCAGCAGCCGGTTGAGCACCGCGGCCGCTTCCGGGGCATCCCGCGCCGCGAAGACCTCACGCAGTTCCGAAGCCGCCTCGCACAACGATGTCAGGTCCGAAGGCCCCAGCTCGACAGAGGTCTCCCCGTGCGCCTCCAGCACGGAACGCACAGCCGAAACCGAAGGCTCCGGAACGAGCAGGACCTCCAGAAGATCCACCGTCCGCTGCGCCCCCGCCCGCGCCGAACGGCCGGGCAGGAAATCCTGCTGCGCTGAAGTCATACCCCACTGTAACGTCTTGCTCATGAAAGGCCGTTACAGTCTCGCCGTCTACCTCACCGGCGCGACGGTCGCCAGGACCGGCGACGAGCTGTCCGGGCCGGCGTTGCTCCTGCTGGGACTCAGCGTCGACGGCTCCGCCGCCACCGGGTCCGCGCTGCTCGCGGGCCTGACGATCTCGGCCGCGGCAGGCGGGCCGCTGCTCGGCGCGCTGCTCGACCGCAGTCCCCGGCCGGGACGGCTGCTGGCGTGGGCGCTGCTCGCCTACGCGGCCGGGCTCGGCGCGGTGCTCGCGCTCGTCGAAGTCCCCGCGGCGATCGCGGTGGCCGTCGCGGCCGGGTTGCTCAACCCCGCCCTGGCGGGTGGCTGGACGGCTCAGCTGCCCAACGCCCGGGGCGGCACACCGCTGGCGAGGGCGAGCGCGCTGGACGCGATGACGTTCACCGCCGCGAGCCTCGCCGGACCGGGGCTCGCCGGGCTCGTGGCCGCGTACGCCGGGGCCCCGGCCGCGGTGGCCGTCGCGATCACACTGGTCGTGGCTGCCTTCCCCGCGGCCTGGTCGCTGCCCGCCGTCGAAGCGAAGCCCGCGAAACCGATCCTGCGCCGGCTCGCCGACGGGTTCTCGGTCCTTTTCCGCAACCGTTCGCTGCTGCGGGCCACCGCGACGTCCACGGTGTCCTTCGTCGGCATCGGGATCGCCGTGGTCTGCTATCCGCTGCTCGGCGCCCAGCGACTCGGGAACCCGGGCTTCGGCGCGCTCCTGCTCGCCATCCTGGCCGCCGCGTCACTGGTCGCGAACGCCGTGCTGGCCCGCAAGCCGCCACCGCCGGATCGCACCGTGCTCGCCACCACCGTCCTGCTGGGCGCGAGCTTCCTGCTCGCGGCGGCGGGCCATGACGTGGTGACCCTCCTGGCCGCCGCCGTACTCGCCGGTTTCGCCGAAGGACCACAACTTTCGGCTCTTTTCGCCATCCGGCATCGCGAGGCGCCCGCGGACGTGCGGGCTCAGGTTTTCACGACGGCGGCGAGCGTGAAGATCACCGGCCTCGCGGCGGGAGCGGCGGCCGCGGGCCCGTTGAGCGCACTCTCAGTAACCGCCGCACTGGGCGCCGCAGCGGGCTGCCAGCTGCTCGCGGCTGCGACGTATGTACTGGTCAGAACGTCCAGGCGGACTAGAACGCCATCGCCTGCGCGCGCCGTTTGACCTCGGTGCCGTGGCTGGTGCGGAGCGCGTTGACCGGGGTGGTCCCCGGCAGGGTCTCGTCCTCGGCGAAGAGCCAGCGCAGCATCTCCGTCCGGCTGAAGCCCGAGTCCGCGAGCACGGTGATGGTGCCCGCCAGGCCCTTGACCACGCCGTCCTTCACCAGGAATCCGGCCGGGACGTACAGCTCGCCCTTGCGCCGGACCGCGATCAGGTGGCCGTCGCGCAGCATCTGGCGGACCTTGTTGGCCGAAACGTTCAGCGCGGTCGCGACCTCGGGAAGCGGGAGAACGGCCACATCTGCATCGAGAACGTCGTCGGCGACGGGAATACCACTCACAGGTGACACTGTGCCACATTCCGTCTCCCGCTCCGTTAGTACGCATGGGTGACGACTCGGCCATGACGGAGAGTGCCCGGTTGGTCACGTATACCGCCGATTCGACGAAATGCCGCGAATCGTGATCCCCGGGGAGCCAGGTCCCGTACACCAGAACATGGGCACTTCCGTACGATCCATAGCCGTGACACGCACGGACCCCACGCTGGTGGGCACTCTGCTCGAGGGCCGCTACCGGGTGGACAAGCTGCTCGCACGCGGTGGGATGTCGTCGGTGTACCGCGGCGTCGACACCCGCTTGGACCGCCAGGTCGCCATCAAGATCATGGACCCGCGGTTCGCCGACGACAGGTCGTTCGTCGAACGCTTCGAACGGGAGGCCAGGTCGGCGGCCCGGCTGCACCATCCGCACGTGGTGGCGGTGCACGACCAGGGCTTCGACACCCCCGGCGGTGAAGAGTCCGGCCGCGCGTTCCTGGTCATGGAACTCGTCGACGGCGGGACCCTGCGCGAACTGCTCGCCGAACGCGGCCCGCTGGACGTCGCGCTCGCGCTGAGCATCGCCGAGCCGGTGCTGTCCGCGCTGGCCGCGGCGCACGCCGCCGGGCTGGTGCACCGCGACGTCAAACCGGAGAACGTGCTCATCGGGCGCGGCGGCACGGCCCTTTCGGGCGGCGTGGTCAAGGTGGGCGACTTCGGCCTGGTCCGCGCGATCGCCAGCGCGGGCACCACGAGTTCGAGCGTCATCCTCGGCACCGTCGCCTACGTCTCGCCCGAACAGGTCGCCACCGGCGCGACCACGTCGAGCGGCGACGTCTACTCGGCCGGGATCCTGCTGTACGAAATGCTCACCGGGCGCGCGCCCTACACCGGCGACACCGCCCTCTCGGTGGCGTACCGGCACGTCAACGACGACGTCCCTCGCCCGAGCGAACTGCGCCCGGACATCCCGCCGATGCTGGACGAGCTGATCCTGCGCGCCACCCGGCGTGATCCCGAACGGCGCCCGGCCGATGCCACGGCGTTCCTCGCCGAACTGAACCACCTGCGCACCGCACTCGGCATCCCCGCGGTCCCGGTGCCCGTGCCGCTGCCCGCGGACGCCGACCGGGAGACCGACGCCGAGCGCACCACTCCCGGCATCCCCGCGATCCCGGCGGGCCCGTCCGCGGCGACGACGGTGCTGACCCCGGTCGCCGAAGCGACCATGCCGGTCTCCGGGCCGCGCGGCACCCAGGCGATGCGGCGGGAGCAGCAGTTCCCCGCCGCCCAGCCGCCGCGGACGCCTCCCCCGCGTCCCAAGCGCCCCGCGGACGACGACGACCAGCCGCAGTCGCGCAAACGCCTCTACATCATGATCGCGGCGGCGGTGCTGGTCCTCGGCGGTCTGATCGGCGCGTTCGCGTTCATCCTCAACGACACGGGCCCCACCTCGGCGTCGGTGCCGAAACTGGCCGGGATGAACCAGGCCGCCGCCGGCAACGCGCTCCGGACGGCGAAGCTGACCCCGGCCTACACCGAGGAGTACAGCGACACCGCCGCGCAGCACACGGTGATCCGGTCGGACCCGGCGGCGGGCGCGTCGCTCGCGCCGGGAGCCACGGTCAACGTCGTGCTGTCGAAGGGCCGCCCGATCGTGCCGGACATCCAGGCGGGCACGAGCCAGCAGGACGCGGAGACGGCGATCAAGGCCGCGCAGCTGACGCCGGTCCAGGGCGAGCAGGAGTACAGCGACGTCGCCAAGGGCAAGGTGATCCGCACCGACCCGAGCCCCGGTTCGCAGCTGAACATCGGCGGGCAGGTCACGGTCATCCTGTCCAAGGGTCCCGAACCGCTGCCGCCGGTCCCGGACGTCACCGGACAGAGCAAGGACGCCGCGTTCCAGATCCTGCAGCAGGCGGGCTTCCAGCCGTTCCAGGCGGGCGAGGAGTTCTCGGACCAGTTCGCCGCCGGCCAGGTGATCCGCACCGACCCGAAGGGCGGCGGCAAGGCGAGCAACCGCCGGATCGGGGTGTTCGTTTCGAACGCCGTCGAAGTACCGAACGTGACCTTCAAACGGATGGAAGAGGCCATCCAGATCCTGCGCCAGGCGGGCTTGGACGCCGACCGTGAGGGTCGCGGAAACGGTAACGGCCACGGCGGCGGAAACGGTGGTTTCGACTTCGTCCTGCAGCAGGATCCGCAGCCGGGCACGAAGGTGCCGAAGGGCACGAAAGTGAAGCTCAAGGGCTTCGGGTGACGCGAAAGGTGCGGTGAAACCGTTCAGTACCGGCCTGGTCATCGGATACCGTGAACCGCATGGTGGTCGTTGACGGCGTGAGCGGCAGGTCGGACAGGTTCACCTCGCGTTCGGTCGCGCCCGGGCCACGATGAGCTTCTTCACGGACGGCCCGCGCAGCCGTCCCCTCTTCCCGGTGCCGGAACAGGAGCTGTTCGGCTACAACGGCCGCCCCTGGGTGGAGTCACCGCACGAGTACATCGTCCCGGCGATCCTGCCCTGGTCGATGCCGCTGGGCCGCGCCGAACGGACCGTCGTGGCGCTGCGCGGTATCGAGGTGTGGCCGGAGTCGGTGTCGTTCCAGCTGTCGGTGTACTCGCGGGATCTCCTGTCCGGCGATCCCGACGAAGGCCTGATCGATCACCGCCGGGTTCCGGACTACAACGCGCTGCTGGTCGGCGTGCTCTTCCCCGACGGACGGCGGGCCAGTTCGGAGACCATCTCCGTACCGTCGGCCGCCCAACCGGATCAGCCGGTGCTGCGCGCGCAGGGGCTGGGCGGTTCGGCGTTCCATGTCGACCACGAGATCTTCCTGTGGCCGCTGCCGCCCGACGGGCCGCTGGAGTTCATCGTCCAGTGGCTCGACCGCGACATCGAGGAGACGCACACCTCGCTCGACGGCACCGCGATCCGCGACGCCGCCAAGGAGGCGAGCGAGATCTGGCCCGGCCTGCCCGCGCGGGAGGCGCACGGCCTGCCGGTCCGCCGGGTCGGGGCGCAGGCGATGATCACTCCCGCCTGGCCCCGCGAGTCGCAGGCGCCGCCTCCGCTGCCCCAGCCGAAACGCATGTCACCGCCGCCCACGCAGCCCGCTCGGGCGACGGCGGACCAGCCGCGACGCGGCGCGCCGCTGCCGACCCGCCTGCCCCGCCGAGCCCACTGACCCACCGCATTTCGTCCTCTGAATGCGGTAGTTCACGACGCCAACTACCGCATCCAGAGGACTAAACGCGCGGGTGCGTCAGCGGAACGCGTCGACGTTCGCCGCGGCCCACTCCGCGTACGTGACCCCGGGCCGCCCGGTGAGTTCCTGGACGACGCCCGTCGGCTTGTCGGGGTTCTCGGTGAAGTACGCGAAGCCGTCGAGCAGCCATTCCGCGATCTCCACCGGGACACCGGCGCCGGCCCACTGCTTGTTCGCCTCCTCCCGGGTGAGTTCCCGGAAGGTCACCTCTTCGCCGAGCGCGGCCGAGATGGCGGCGACCTGTTCGCGCTGGCTGATCGCCGTCGGCCCGCTCAACGTGTGCTTCTTGCCGACGTGCCCTTCGGTCAGGATGACGTGCGCCGCGACGGCGGCGATGTCCCCGAGGTCGATCGGCGTCGTCCGAGCTTCGGCGTAGGCCTCGCGGACCACTCGCTCGGCTTTGATCGACTCCGCCCAGCCGAGGGTGTTGTTCATGAACGCGCCCGGCCGCAGGAACGTCCAGTCGAAGTCCGCCTCCCGGACCGCCTTCTCGATGATCGCGTAGTCCACGCCGCTCGAGTTCTCCACCGGGTCGTCGGCGTTGCTGCCCGACAGCGCCACCACCCGGCACACTCCCGCCTCCTTGGCCAGCTTCACGAAGTCGTCGACCTTGGCCGCGAGCGGCGCCAGGTACACGGTCTCGATGCCCTTGAGAGCTTCCGGCAGCGTCTCCGGCTTGCCCAGGTAGCCCTTGGCGACCTCCACCTGGGCGGGCAGCGCCGCCTTCGCCGGGTTGACGGTCAGCGCCCGCACCGGCGCTCCGGCCTTCACCAGTTCGTCGACGAGCAGCCTGCCGACGCTTCCGGTCGCACCGGTCACCAGGATCGTCACGATTCCCCACTCCTTTTCGTACGTCCTACGGGAATGGCTTAACCGTACCCGATACGGGAATGTAGAATCCAGTTTCACGGCCGAGTGGAGTGTGGATGGACGTCGAGCGCAGCCTCGAACTGTTGTGGCGTGACCGGGGCGAGGCCCGCCAGTCGACCAGGGGACGGAAGCCGAAACTGACCCTCGACCAGGTGATCGCCACCGCCGTCACGCTCGCCGACGGCGCGGGCGAGGCGACCGTGTCGATGAGCCGGATCGCGGAGGAGCTCGGGGTCGGCACGATGACGCTGTACACCTACGTCCCCGGCAAGACGGAGCTGCTCGACCTCATGGTGGACGCGGTGCTCGCCGAGCGGGACCTCCCCGGCCCGGGCGATCCCCGGCCGGACGGCTGGCGCGATCAGGTGCGGCTCTACGCCGAACGCACCCTAGCCGCGTTCCGGGCGCATCCGTGGCTGCGCTCGACGTCGATGGTCCGGCCGGTCCTCGGCCCCGGACTGATGGCGGGCCAGGAATACCTGATCGCGGCCGTTTCGGACATCGGGCTGGCGCCCCGCAAGGCGGCCGCGGCCGCGAACAGCATCGAGATCTACGTCCAGGCGAACGCGACACTGTTCGCCGAGACCGCGCAGGTCGAGCAGCAGACCGGACAGACGACGGACGCCTGGTGGGGACAGCGGTCGGTGTTCTGGGAGAAGTACTTCGACGTGGAGCGGCATCCGGCGATGACGCGGACGTGGGAAAGCGGCGGCTACGACGCGGAGACCTGCGAAGCCGCCGACGAGACCTTCACGTTCGGGCTGGAGCGCATGCTGGACGGCATCGAAGCCCTGGTCGACCCGCGTTTCGTCCTCTAGTTGCGGTAGTTGGCGACACGAACTACCGCATCCAGAGGACGAAACGCGTCAGGAGACGGTGGGCAGATCCGGTGCCGAGACGTCGAAGACCTTGCCCTCGCGGGTGAGCAACGCGGCCAGCACCTTCGCCTTGCGTTCGGTGTCGGCCGAGGTCCCCCACCGCACGGTCTTCCCGTCGGCCAGCACGAACTCGACACTGCCGGGCGTCTTCGCCGTCGCGGTGGTGACCTGTTTGAGCAGCTGCTGCGGGATCACGCCAAGGACACCGGTCACCGCGCGGGTCACCGGGTCGTCGGCCGACACCGAGGGCAGCTTGAGCTCCGGCAGCCCGGCGGGCCGTTCCTTGACCGTCTTGAACACGACACCCGCGCCGTCGACGAGGTGCACGCCGTCGCCGCCGGGCCCGCTGTCGAAGAACGCGATCGCGGCGCGTTCGGTCACGGTGATCTCGAGGGTGCTCGGCCAGGACCGGGAGACGTCGACGGTGGCGATGCCGGGCATCTGCGCCACCCGGTCCCGGATCTCGTCGGTGTCCAGGCGCAGCATCGGCTTCTGGTCCGGTATCGCCGCCGTGCCGCGGATCTGGTCCGCGGGAACGGAGCTCGCCCCGACGACGTCGACCTGCTGCACGCCCAGCATCGAGCTGAACCACAGCAGGTAGACCAGCGCGGCCGCGGTCAGCACCGAAAGCAGCGCGACCCAGCGCCGCCGCATCTCCTTGTGGCGCGACGGCCGGGCGGTGCGACGACGGTCGTACACGGACCGCCTGCCGCGCCGCTCCTTCAGCCGTTGAGTCCGTTCGGCCCGCGGAGTCCGCTTGACCCGTTCGGAGCGTTCAGAGCGCGGACGCCGACCGGGTTCGGCCGGGCGGCGGCGTTCCCCGGTCTGTGGCATGCCCTAACCCGCCCGCCGGTCCAGCTCGGCCAGGATCTCCGGGCCGAGCTGCGTGACGTCACCGGCGCCCATGGTCACCAGCAGGTCGCCGGGCTTGACCAGATCCGCCGCGAGCTTCGCTGCGACGTCGAACGCGGGCTGGTAGTGCACGGAGACGCCGGAGATCTGGTCGGCGATGAGCGCGCCGCTCACCCCGGGTTCCGGTTTCTCACGGGCCCCGAAGACGTCCAGCACGACGACCTCGTCGGCCAGCGACAGCGCGGCCGCGAACTCCTTCGAGAACGTCTTCGTACGCGAGTACAGGTGCGGCTGGAAGACCACGATGACCCGGCCCGGGCCGGCCGCCGTCCGCACCGCGCGCAGCTGCGCGTCGACCTCGGTCGGGTGGTGCGCGTAGTCGTCGTACACCCGGACGTCGCCCGAGCGGCCCTTGAACTCGAACCGCCGCCGCACCCCGCCGAACGCGGCGAGCCCCTCGGCCAGTCCTTCGACCGGCGCGCCGAGCTCGATGCCTGCCAGCAGCGCGGCGATCGCGTTCAGTGCCATGTGCTCGCCCGGTACCGCGACCCGGAGGACGATTTCCTCGCCCTGCAAGGAGATCCGGACCACGCCACCGTCCGGGGCCGGCACGAAGTCCAGGATCTTGGCGTCGTCCTCGCCGGTGACCGAGCGCCCGTAGCGGCGGACGCGGATGCCCTGCGCCGAGGCCTGCGCGCCCAGCTTTTCGGCCCCTTCGTCGTCACCGCAGACGACGAGCAGCCCACCCGGCTCGATCCGGCCGAGGAAGTCGGTGAACACCGAGACGTACGCCTCGGCGGTGCCGTGGTGGTCCAGGTGGTCCGGTTCGACGTTGGTCACCACGGCGACCGACGGCGAGTAGGCCAGGAACGACCCGTCGCTCTCGTCGGCCTCGGCGACGAAGAGCCCGCCCTCGCCGTGGTGCGCGTTCGCGCCCGACTCGTTGAGGTCGCCGCCGATGGCGAACGACGGGTCGAGACGGCACTGCTGCAGCGCGACGGTCAGCATCGACGTCGTCGACGTCTTGCCGTGCGTCCCGGCGATGCAGGCGACGCGGTGGCCCTCCATCAGCCCGGCCAGCGCCTGCGCGCGGTGCAGCACGGTGATCCCGCGTTCCCGCGCGGCCGCCAGTTCCGGGTTGTCGTCCTTGATGGCTGTCGACACGATCACCGAGGACGGGCCTTCGGGGAACGCGTCGAGGTTCTCGGCGCTCTGGCCGACGGCGATCTCGGCGCCCTGGGCACGCAGCGAAAGGAACGCGCGCGACTCCTTGGCGTCGGAACCCGAGACCTGGGCCCCGCGGGCCAGCAGGATGCGGGCGATCCCGCTCATCCCGGCGCCGCCGATCCCGATCAGGTGGGCACGCGTGAGCGTGTCGGGGAGTTGATCAGGCACCTGCGGCCTCCAGCACGATCTTGGCAAGGGTCTCGTCGGCCTCTCGGTGGCCGAGGCCGACCGCGGCCGCGCTCATCTTCGCGATCCGGTCGGCGTCGGACACCAGCGGGATCACCAGTTCCGCGACCTTGGCGGCGGAGAGGTCGGCGTCGGCGACCATCAGCCCGGCACCCGCGTCGACCGCGGGCCGGGCGTTGACCGCCTGCTCGCCGTTGCCGTAGGGCAGCGGGACGAAGACGGCGGGCAGGCCGACGGCGGACACCTCGGCGACGGTCATCGCGCCCGAGCGGCACAGCACCGCGTCGGCGGCGGCGTAGGCCAGGTCCATACGCTCCAGGTACGGCACCGGGACGTACGCGGGCTTGCCGGGGAACTCCTGGACGACCAGCGTGTTCTTCGGCCCGTGGGCGTGCAGGACGCCGACACCGGCGTCCGCGAACTCCTTGGCCGCGCCGGACACCGCGTTGTTGATCGACACCGCGCCCTGCGAGCCACCGAAGACCAGCAGCGTCGGGGCGTCGGGGTCGAGCCCGAAGTGCTCACGGGCCTCGGCGCGCAGCGCAGCCCGATCGAGCGCGGTGATGGAGCGGCGCAGCGGGATCCCGACGACCTCGGCCTTCGCCAGCGGCGTCCCCGGCACGGCGACGGCGACGCGGGCGGCGAACCGCGCGCCGACCTTGTTCGCCAGGCCCGGCTTCTCGTTGGCCTCGTGCACCACGATCGGCGTGCGCCCGCGCGCGGCGAGATACGCCGGGAGCGCGACATAACCGCCGAAGCCGACGACGACGTCCGCGCCGACGCGTTCCAGGATCTCCCGGGTGCGCTTGACCGAGTCGCGGACCTTCAGCGGCATCTTCAGCAGTTCGGGCGTCGGCTTGCGCGGCATCGGGACCGGGGGGATCAGCTCGAGCGGGTAGCCGCGCGCCGGGACGAGCTTGTTCTCCAGCCCGCGCTGGGTCCCCAGCGCGATCACCTTCGCGTCGGGACGCAGGCGCATCACCGCGTCGGCGAGGGCGAGTGCCGGTTCGATGTGCCCTGCGGTACCGCCGCCCGCGACCACGACCACCGGCGCCTTGCCTTCGACTTCGGCTCCGGCGCCACCTCTGACGGGGTTGTTCACCTATGACCTCTCCGGTTTGCGGTACCCCGTTTCGCGGTACCGCGGTTCACCGCGGTTCGCGCGGCCGTCCTTCTGCCGGGCTCCCGTACCGACCGGCGCCGTTCCTGGGCGGGCGAAGGCCTCGCCGTCCTCGGCGCGGGCCTCGCCGCCTTGGTGGCGCCGCCTCGGGCCGCGGCGCCCTTCCGCTTGGCGGGCGGGCGGTACGGCTCGGGCGCGGGAAGCCTCAGCAGGCGTCCGAATTTACCTGGCCCCTGCGAGCGCAGTGCGGCCACCGCCTCCGGTTCGTGCCGGGCGGCGTTGGCGAGGATCCCCATGATGAGCATGGTGATCACCAGCGACGTCCCGCCGTAGGAGATCAGCGGCAGGGTGACCCCGGTGACCGGCAGCAGGCCGACGACGTAGCCGATGTTGATACCGGCCTGCGCGACCAGGAAGACCGTCAGCGTGCCGGCCACGATGCGGATCCACGGGTCGATGTTCCGGGTGGCGATCCGCAGGCCGACGACGGCGACCCCGGCGAACAGCCCCAGCACGACCGCGCAGCCGATGAAGCCGAGCTCCTCGCCGATCAGGGCGAAGATGAAGTCGTTCTGCACGTTGGGCAGGTAGCCCCAGTTGGACTGGCCCTGGCCGAGTCCCTTGCCGAACAGACCGCCGTCGGCGAGCGCGAGTTTCGCCTGGTTGGCCTGGAAACCGTCCGCGCTGGTGTCCGGGTCGCCGGAGACGAACGACAAGACCCGTGCGAGCCGGTACGGCTCGATGATGGCCAGCACCAGTACCCCGACGAGACCACCCGCGAGGATGACGCCGAACAGCCGTTTCGGCGCGCCCGCGAACCACAGCAGGGCCAGCAGCACCACCGCGAGGGTGACCGTGCCGCCGAGGTCGGGCTGCATCATGACCAGCGCGAACATCAGCAGCGCGATCGGCACGACGGGGACGAGCAGATGCCGCCACTGGTTGATGATGTTGTACTTGATCACCAGGATGTGCGCGCCCCAGAAGGCCAGTGCGACCTTGGCCGCCTCGACCGGCTGGAAGGCGAACCCGCCGAGCCGGAACCAGCCCTGCGAGCCGTTGACCGTGGACCCGAGCGGGGTCAGCACCAGCACGAGCAGCCCCAGGCAGACCACGGTCGCCGTCGCCGACAGCCGCCGGACGCGTTCGAGCGGGACCCGCAGCCCGATCCAGAACACCACCGCGCCGATCGCGACGAACATGATGTGCTTGCTGAACTGGGCGTACACGCCGGTGCCGGTCTTCGGGTTGTACGAAGCGACCGAAGAGGCGGACAGCACCATCACGATGCCGATCACGGTCAGCACGCCGGTGAGCGCCAGCACCAGGTGGAACGAGGCGAGCGGCCGCGAAAGCCACGCCGTCAGCGCGGTGCGGAAGGCGACGAACGGGCTTTCCTTGCGCTCACGCCGTTTGCGAGGAGGGGCCTCGCGCTTCTTTTCCTCAACCGCCGTCACTGGTCTCCCCCGCACCGTCGCGCAGGACACGGACCGCACTCGCGAACGCGTCGCCGCGCTCGCCGTAGGAGCGGTACATGTCCAACGACGCCGCGGCGGGGGCCAGCAGCACCACATCTCCAGCTCGCGCCAGGGCGCGGGCCGCCTTCACCGCCGCAGTCATGGTGTCATCGTCACCCGAAGGGAGGCTGTTGACCGGGACATCCGGCGCGTGTCGCGCAACAGCGGCGGCGATCACGGGTGAATCCACGCCGAAGAGGACGACTCCGCGCAGCCTTCCGGCGATCGAGCCGACGAGCTCGTCCACGGAAGCGCCCTTGAGCTGGCCACCGGCGATCCAGACGACGTTCAGATGGGCGCGCAGCGAACCGCTCGCCGCGTGCGGGTTGGTCGCCTTGGAGTCGTTGATGTACCGGACGCCGTCGATCTCGCCGATCTCCTCGGCGCGGTGCGGGGCGGGCCGGTACTCGCGCAGGCCCTTGGCGACGTGTTCGCCGCTGACGCCGTACGCGCGGGCCAGCGCGGCCGCGGCGAGCGCGTTGGAGACGTTGTGCGGACCGGCGGGACGGACGTCGGCCAGCGTGCCGAGTTCGTCGGCGCTGGTCGCCGGTTCGGCGACGAAGGCGCGGTCGACCAGCAGGTCCTCCACGATCCCGAGTTCGCCGGGGCGCGGGGTGTCCATGCCGAAGGCGACGCGGCGGGCGTCGGCGGGCGCGTGCTGGTCGGCGAGCCGGATCGACCACTCTTCGTGCAGGTTGTGCACCACGTTCCGGGAGTGGGTGTGGACCCGGCCCTTCGCGGCCGCGTACTCCTCCATCGAACCGTGCCAGTCGAGGTGGTCCTCGGCGAGGTTCAGCACCACCGACGCGAGCGGGGCCAGCGTGGACGACCAGTGCAGCTGGAAGCTCGACAGCTCCACCGCGAGCACCTCGTGCCCGGCGCGCACCGCGTCGAGGACCGCGAAGCCGACGTTCCCGCAGGCCACGGCGTCGACCCCGGCGGTGCGCAGGATCGACTCCAGCATCCCGACCGTGGTGGTCTTGCCGTTGGTGCCGGTGATCGCGAGCCACACCGGCGGCTTGTCGCGCAGCTGCCCGACCCGCCACGCCAGCTCGACGTCGCCGATCACCTCGATGCCCGCTTCGGCCGCCCCCACCAGCAGCGGTGACGTCGGCTTCCAGCCGGGGCTGGTCACGACCAGCTCGACGCCTTCGGGCGGCTCCGTCAGGCCCGGCACCAGGTCTGCGCCGAGCCCTTCGAGTTCCGCCAGCCGTTCGGCGTTGCCGTCGGTGACGGTGATCCGCGCGCCCAGGTCGGCCAGGACGGGGACGATGGACTTGCCGGTGACCCCGGCTCCGGCGACGAGGACGTGACGCCCGGCGAGCTCCATGTGCTAACCCCCGAAGCTGAGCTGTTCGCTGTAGAACAGGCCCAGGCCGAACATGCAGCAGATGGCCGAGAGCAGCCAGAACCGGATGATGACCGTGGTCTCCGCCCAGCCCGCGAGTTCGAAGTGGTGATGGAACGGCGCCATCCGGAACAGCCGACGCCTGGTCGTGCGGAACACCGCGATCTGCGCGACCACCGAGATCATCTCGACCATGAACAGACCGCCGATGACGATGGCGAGCAGTTCGGTGCGGGTGGTCATCGACAGACCGGCGACCAGGCCACCGAGGGCCAGCGAACCGGTGTCACCCATGAAGATCTTCGCCGGGGCCGCGTTCCACCAGAGGAACCCGACACAGGCCCCGGTCGCCGCCGCGGCCACCACGGCCAGATCCAGCGGGTCACGGACGTCGTAACAGGCCGTCTGCGGGGTGACCGCGCACGAGAGGCGCGTCTGCCAGAAGGCGATGACGACGTAGGTCGCCAGGACCATCGCCGCGGTGCCGCCGGCGAGACCGTCGAGGCCGTCGGTGAAGTTCACCGCGTTCGACCAGCCCGAGATGACGATGTAGCAGAAGATCACGAAGAACACCGACGGGAAGGTGATCAGCGCGAGATCCCGCACGTAGGACAGGCTTTCCGAGGCCGGGGTCAGCCCGCGCTCGTCGGCGAACTGCAGCGCCAGGATCGCGAAGGCGATCGTGACCACCAGCTGGCCGACCAGTTTCGCGGTCTTGTTCAGGCCGAGGTTGCGCTGCTTGCGGATCTTGATGAAGTCGTCGAGGAACCCGACGAGGCCGAGGCCCACGGCCAGGAGCAGGACCAGCAGGCCCGAAGCGGACGGGCCGCCGGTGCCGTTGCCGCCGCTGAGCGCGCTGATCAGATGAGCCACGAAATACCCGACGACCATCGCGACGATGATCGCGACACCACCCATCGTCGGGGTACCGCGTTTGGATTTGTGTCCCTGCGGTCCTTCCTCCCGGATCTCCTGGCCGAAGCCCTGCCGGGAGAAGACCCGGATCAGATAGGGAGTGAGGAGGATGGAGACCAGCAGGCCCGCCGCGGCCGCGATCAGGATGCTGATCACGCGTCACCACCGTTCGAGCGTTCTTGAGAGGGGGAAGGGGCTACTACAGGGGATTCGGCATCGGTTGCGGGAGCGGCGAGCACGGCGTCGGCCACCCGCCACAGAGCGGCGGCCTTGGACGCCTTCACCAGCACCACGTCTCCCGCGCGGAGCTGATCATGCAGCAGGGCGATGGCGGCCTCGACGTCGGGTACCAGTACCGACTCCTCGCCCCAGGAACCCTCTTGCTGCGCGCCCTGGTGGGTGGCCGCGGCCGCCTGGCCGATGACCACGAGCTTGTCGATGTTGAGCCGGACGACGAGCCTGCCGATGCCGTCGTGCGCGGCGACCGAGTCGTCGCCGAGGTCGCCCATGACGCCGAGCACGGCCCAGGAACGGCGCGTCGCGCTCATCGACGCGAGCGCCTTGAGAGCGGCCCGCATCGACTCGGGGCTGGCGTTGAACGAGTCGTTGAGCACCGTGACGCCGTCGGCGCGGGTGGTGACCTCCATGCGGCGTTCGGAGCGCCGTTCGAGGCTCGACAGGCGGGCCGCGACCTCCTCGACCGTCGAACCCATCTCCAGGGCGACGGCGGCGGCGCTGAGCGCGTTGCCGACGTGGTGCTCGCCGTAGAGCGGCAGTTTCACCGGCGCTTCGCCGTCCGGGGTGACCAGGCGGAACGACGCGCGCGCTTCGCCGTCGAGGGTGATGTCCACGGCGCGGACCTGCGCGGACGCGCTCTCGCCGACGAACACCACCCGGGCGGTGGTCCGGCTCGCCATCGCCGCGACGTACGGGTCGTCGAGGTTCAGGACCGCGACACCGCCGTCCTCCGCGCTCGGCAGCGCCTCCACCAGCTCGCCCTTGCCCTTGGCGATGCCCTCGCGCGAGCCGAACTCGCCGACGTGCGCGGTGCCGACGTTGAGCACGACCCCGATCCGCGGCGGCGCGATGGCCGCCAGCTCGGCGATGTGACCGGGCCCGCGGGCGGACATCTCCAGCACCAGCTGCCGGGTCGAGGAGTCGGACCGCAACGCCGTCCAGGGGTGGCCAAGCTCGTTGTTGAACGACCCAGGCGGCGCCACCGTCGGGCCGAGCGGCTCCAGCAGCTGGGCGATGATGTCCTTGGTCGAGGTCTTGCCCGCCGATCCGGTGACCCCGACGACGGTCAGGTGGTCTCCGGAAAGCTTCCGGACCACGTGCCGGGCGAGCTTCGCCAGCGCGGCCAGCACCGCGGCGCCCGCCCCGTCCTTGTCCGAGACCAGCGCGAACGCCCGGTCGTGGGCGACACCGGCGTCGAGCGGCGGCACGATGACGGCCGGGGCGTCGACCTCGCGGGCCGCGAGTACGGCGACGGCGCCGGACTCGACCGCCCGCGCGGCGAAGTCGTGGCCGTCGACCTTCGCGCCGGGCAGCGCGATGAACAGGCCGCCGGGCGTGATCTCGCGGGTGTCGAATTCGACGCTCCCGGTGACCTCGGCGGTCCCGTCGGTCCGATGCAGCCTGCCGCCGACGATGGCGGCGATCTCGGCCAGGCTGAGCACGATCACACTGTCTCCAGACGTCTGCGGATGGCGGCGGCCAGCTCTTCCCGGTCGGAGAACGGGTGCACGACACCCTGGATCTCCTGGCCGGTCTCGTGGCCCTTGCCCGCGATGAGCACGATGTCGCCGGGCTGGGCGAGTTCGACCGCGTGGACGATGGCGTCCCGGCGGTCGGCGATTTCGAGGATCTCGCCGCCCAGGGCGGGCCCGGCGTTGCGGGCACCGGCCAGCATGGCCGCCCGGATCGCGGCCGGATCCTCCGACCGCGGGTTGTCGTCGGTCACGATCAGCACCTCGCTGCGCCGGACCGCCGCCTCGCCCATCACCGGGCGCTTGGCGGTGTCACGGTCCCCGCCGCAGCCGAGGACGGTGATGATCCGGCCCTCGGTGCGGGCGCGCAGCGCGTCGAGCCCCTGCGCGACGGCGGCGGGCTTGTGCGCGTAGTCGACCACCGCGGTGAACGGCTGGCCGAGGTAGACCCGCTCCATCCGGCCCGGCACCTCGACCGAGGCGAGCCCGGCGACGATGGCTTCGAGCGGGACACCGGCGGTGTTGAGGATCGCGGCCGCGAGCACGGCGTTCGCCACGTTGAACTCACCCGGCAGCGGGATCTTCGCCGACGCGGCGAGCCCGTCGGGTCCGTGGAGGGTGAAGGTCTGCTCCCCCGCCGGGGTGGGTGTCAGGTCGGTGGCGCGCCACAGCGCGTCCGTGCCCGGCTCGGTGGAGACGGTCACCGTGTGCGGGGTGAGCAGCGCCTGGCCCCAGGCGCTGTCGACGACGACCACCTCGGCGGTGGAGCGGCCGTCGAACAGCAGCGACTTGGCGGCGAAGTACTCCTCCATGTCCTTGTGGAAGTCCAGGTGGTCCTGGGAGAGGTTGGTGAAGGCCCCGACCGCGAACCGCGTGCCGTTGACCCGGCCCAGCGACAGCGCGTGGCTGGAGACCTCCATCGGGACGTGCGTGACGCCGCGTTCCACCATCACCGCCAGGAGCGCCTGCAGATCCGGCGCCTCGGGGGTGGTGAACCCGCTGGCCAGCCGCTCGCCCGCGATCCGGGTCTCGACCGTGCCGATCAGCCCGGTGGTGAGCCCGGCGGCCTTGAGCCCGGCGTCGACCAGGTACGAGGTCGTGGTCTTGCCGGACGTCCCGGTGATCCCCAGGACGGACAGCTCCAGCGACGGCTCGCCGTAGATCCAGGCCGCGATCTCGCCGAGGGCGGCCCGCGGGTCCTGGTGGACCAGGATCGGCACGCCGGCGTCACGGAGCACCGGGCGCTCGGCGCCGGCCTCGTCGGTGAGCACGGCGGCCGCGCCGGCGGCGATGGCCTGGTCGCTGAAGTCCGCTCCGTGGGCACGGGCACCGGGAAGCGCGGCGAAGAGGTCACCGGGGAGGACATGCTGCGCGCGCAGCGTGCTGCCCGTGACCGTCAGCTCGGCCGCGGCCGTGTAGTCGTCGTCACCGACAACGAGGCGGGCGCCCGCCCTGGCGAGCAGCGTGCCCAGCGGCATCGGCTCGATCCTGGCCGGACGAGGGGGCGCGGCGACGGCCTTGACCGGGCTGTCCGGGACCTGGGCAGCCGTCGCGCCGGACCCGCTTTCGACGGCGGGACCGCTGCGGGGATCTGAAGTAGGCACCGACACAGCCAAGGAGGTTACCGGCGTGGCATTCGGGTGACTGAAGCGGTGCGGGGTGTGAGCGCGACGATCATGCCCGTGGTAATGGGTTTCGTGAGCTCTCCTTGGCACGCAAGGGCTTTCGACTGTCGCTTGAGGACTTCGGGGCCGAGCGGGCCCGGATTTTTCGCCGCTGCGTGGCGCGGGGAACCGTTCACACACAGCGACGACGCCGCTCTACGGCGCTGTGCCGGACATGGATGACGCGAAAGCCACTTTCGCAACGTTGAAGGTTGCGAAAGTGGCTTTCGCAACGCGGGGCCGGGCCGCTCAGCCCGGGTGACCGAAGCCGGATCTCGCGTGCTTAAAGCCGGGACTCGCGTGTTCGGAGCCGGATCTCACTTGCTTGAAGCCGGATCTCACTGTTTCGGGCCGGATGAGGGAGTTCCGCCTTCAAGCACGCGAGTTCCGGCTTTGATCACGCGAGTCCCGGCTTCAAGCACGCGAGTCACGTGTCCGATCACGCGTGTCACGTCAGGAAAGCACCAGAGGTACCTGAGGTGTGGGTCCGTCCGAGAGCGGGATCTGGAACCGCTGCGCCAGATAGGCGGCCACCGAGTGGAACAGCGGCGCGGACGAGCCCCCGCCCGGAAGCGACGTGTCCGGCGCGTCGAGCCGGATGCCGACCACGAAACGCGGGTTGTCGGCGGGCAGGATCCCGGCGAAGGTGATGTTGTACAGCTGGTTGCTGTACTTCTTCGTCTGCGGGTCGACCTGCTGACCGGTGCCCGTCTTGCCCGAGATCTGGTACCCCTCCAGCGCCGCCTTCGGCCCGGTGCCGCTCTGCTGCCCGCGACCGCTCTGCGTCACCGCGCGCATCATCTCGCGGACGGTCTTCGCCGCCTGCGGGCTGATGACCTGCACGGTCTTCGGCGCCGGTTCGGGGACGACGGTCCCGTCCGGGTTGACCTTCGCCTTGACGACCCGCGGTTCCACGCGCAGCCCGTCGTTCGCGATGGCCTGGTACATCCCGGCCATCTGCACGACGGTCATCGAGAGGCCCTGTCCGATCGGCAGGTTCCCGAAAGTCGTGGCGTACCACTGGTTCCGGGGCGGTACGACACCCGGGCTCTCGCCGGGGAGGCCGAGCCCGGTGCGCTGGCCGAGACCGAACTTCTTGAGCAGGTCCGCGTACTTGTCCTCACCGAGCTTCTGCGCCAGCAGCAGGGTCCCGACGTTCGACGACTTCGCGAAGATGCCGGTGGTGGTGAACTGCTGCGTGCCGTGGTGCCAGGCGTCCTTGACGATCTTGTCCGCGACCTGCAGCGAACCCGGGACCGCCTGTGACGACTCCGGCGTGGTGATGCCCGCGTCGATCGCGCCCGCGGCGGTGACGATCTTGTTCACCGAACCGGGTTCGAACGGCGTGGTCACCGCGCGGTTGTTGAGGTTCTCCGTCTCACTGCGCGAAGCCGGGTCGTTGAGGTTGACCGTCTTGTCGTTGGCCAGGGCGTAGACCTCGCCGGTCTTCGAGTCCATGATGACGGCCTGGCCGCCCTTGGCCTTCGATTTGACGACGTACTCGCTCAGCTGCCGCTGCAATTCGTACTGGAGATCGGTGTCGATCGTCAGCTGCAGGTCCGAACCCGGGACGGCGTTCTGGATGTCCCGTTCGGTACCGGGGATGACGAGGTTGTCGTTGCCGTTCCGGGTGTTGACGATCTTGCGGCCCGGCGTTCCGGCGAGGTCGTTGTCCCGCGACGCTTCGAGCCCGTAGCCACCGTGCAGGTTGTGCTTGGAGAGGTCCTTGTCGTCGGTACGCCAGTTCGCGTAGCCGATGATGTTCGCGCCCACCGAGTCGCCGGGGTACTCCCGCTTGGAGCGCTTCTCGACGCTGATCCACGGGAACTGCTTGACGATCGACTCGGCGACCGAGGGTTCGATGTCGTGGACCAGGTAGGTGAACGCGTCCGGCTTGTGGAACTTGTCCAGCAGTTCCTTTTCGGTGATCACACCGGGCAGCTTGGCCGAGATCACCTTCGCCGCGGCCGCCACGTCGGCCTCGAAGGTATTGCCCTTGGTCGGGTTCTTCGCGGCGAAGTCGTCCCTGGTCTTGTGAAGCCAGTTCAGGCTCACCGCGAGGGTCCGCACCTCGATGCTGAACGCGATCTTCGTCCCGTTGCGGTCCATGATGGACCCGCGCTGCGCGGGACTTTCGATCACCGACGTCCGCTGCCGTTCCGCCGCCTCGGACAGCGCGCCGGCCTCGAACCACTGCACCTGCACCAGTTTGAGACCGGCGAGCACCATCACGACGATCAACAGGATCCGGACGCCGGTGAACCGGCTCCGGTTCCCCCCGTTGCCCCGCCGGGCGGTGGCGCGACGGGTCCCGGCGGCATAGGTCCGCCGAGCGCTGCCCGCCGACCGGGACCGGGCCTGTGCCGGACGGCCGGGTGACATCACTGACCTCCCTGCGCCGGGGGTGGCGAATTCTCCTGCGGGACCGCGGGCTGGTCGCCCTCGATCGGCGCGCCCTGCTGGGTGCCTTCGGCGGGCGGCACCGTCGCGGCCTGGGTCGGGGGCGCCTCGCCGGTGGCCTTCTTCGGCTCACCGACCACAGTGGACTGTCCTTCCGGGCCGACCACGATGTGCGCGGGGTCGCCGCCGGGCACCATGCCGAGCTCCCTGGCCTTGGGCGCCAGGGAGGCGGGCGACTCGGCCTTCGCGACCTCGCGTTGCAGCCGTTCCTTCGACTCGGCGAGCCCGGCGTTGGTCGTGCGGAGCTGTTCGAGCCGGTACGAGTCGGCGATGGCCTGCGTGGTCAGCCACAGCGTGCACGCCACGCCGACGGCCAGCATGCCCATCATCATCAGCACGAACGACGCGCGCGAACGGGGCCAGCGCAGCTTGAGCTTCTTCTTCGGCTCTTCCTTGCCCGTGCCGCCTTCGGCATCGGGACGGTTGCGTTGCTGGTCTCGCTGCAGCAGGTCGGCGCGCTGGGCACGGCGCGCGTAGGCGCGTTCCGCCGCCGACGTCCGACCACGGGAGGCGCGGCTGGACTTCGTGGTCTCGGTGGTGTCCGGCGTTTCCTCGACCGTGCTGGTCGCGCGGGCACGCCGTCCGGGCGCCGGTGTCCGGCGGCCGCGGGACTTCGCGGGAGCGGTCATCGTGCTCGGTCTCCGATCCGTTCGGCGGCTCGCAGCCGCACGGAGGCGGCCCGTGTGTTCTGTTCGGTCTCCGCCTCGCCGGCCTTCTCGGCCCCTCTGGTGAGCAGTTTCAGTTCCGGGCCGTGACCCGGCAGTTCGACCGGAAGCCCTTCCGGGGTCCGGGATTTCGCCAGTTCCGCGAAGGCCTGCTTGACCAGCCTGTCCTCGAGGGACTGATAGGACTCGACGACGATGCGGCCGCCGACGGCGAGCGAGGACAGCGCCCGCGGCATCGCCCGCCGCAGCACCTCCAGTTCACCGTTGACCTCGATCCGCAGCGCCTGGAAGGTGCGTTTCGCCGGATGTCCGCCGGTGCGCCTGCTGGCCGCGGGGACCGCGTCGTACAGCAGTTCCACCAGCCGCCCGCTGCGTGTGAAGGGTTCCTTCTCTCGTTCCGCCACAACGGCTTTGACGATCCGCTGGGCGAATCGTTCCTCGCCGTAGTCACGCAGGATCCGGATCAGCTCGCCCGGCGTGTAGGTGTTGAGCACGTCGGCGGCGGTGATCCCGGTGGTCGGGTCCATCCGCATGTCCAGCGGGGAATCCTTGGAGTAGGCGAAACCACGCTCGGCGCGGTCCAGCTGCATCGAGGAGACACCGAGGTCGAACAGGATCCCGTCCACTCTGGACAGTCCGAGGCCCTGGAGCGCGGACGGCATCTCGTCGTAGACGGCGTGCACGAAGTCGACGCGATCACCGTGCGGCGCAAGGCGTTTCGCGGAGAGTTCCAGCGCGTTGGGGTCACGGTCGAGCGCGACCAGGCGCAACGAGGGGAACGCGGTGAGCAGCGCGTCGGAGTGACCGCCGAGTCCGACGGTCGCGTCGACCAGCACGGCCTCGCGGTCGGAGAAGACCGGCGAGAACAGCTCGACGATGCGGTCGAGCAGCACCGGGACGTGCTCGTGTTCGTCTGCCATGTCTTCCCCCCTTTCCTGTAGTGCCGGGGAAGATGCCGGATGCCGTCAGGTCCCTGTCCGCCCGCCTGCTGACCTGGTACCGGGGAAGGTGTACCAGGGCCACTGAGCGGACAGAGGCCTCACGGCATCCGTGTGGGCGGTTCCCGGCGTGCCCGAAGCGTGAACCCGCGCCCCCCGACGGCGTGGGTGCTTCCTCGGCCACGTCTAGAAGACGCCCGGCAGAACTTCCTCTCGAGCCTTCGCGTAGCTGTCCTCGTGTTCGTCCAGGTAGCCCTGCCACGCTTGGGCGTCCCAGATCTCCAGCCTGGTGATCGCCCCGATCACCACGCACTCCTTGTTCAACCCGGCATAGCGTCGGAGCTCGGACGCGATCGCGATACGTCCTTGCCCGTCCGGGCGTTGTTCGTCCGTCCCGGCGAAGAGATAACGCTGATAGGCCCGGACCGCCTCGTTCGTGAACGGGGCGTCGGCGACCTTCCTCGCCATCTGCTCGAACTCGGCCCGGGGAAAGACGAAGAGACAGTGATCCTGTCCCTTGGTGACCATCAGCCCACCGGCGAGCGCGTCGCGGAACTTCGCGGGCAGCGTGAGCCGCCCCTTGTCATCCAGTTTCGGGGTGTGGGTGCCGAGGAACACCGGCTCCACCTCCCTACCGATCCTGGCTGCGAACAACCAAGGTCGGCCACGGGGCTCCCTTCTGCCCCACTGCGCACCACCGTACCCCACTTTTCACCACAGTCAACGCGGCAAAAGCCGCCACCACTCCGTCGTGTCAGACGTTTCCGCTGGTCAGCCAAGTGGGGCCAGGTGGGGGTGTGGTGGGGGACGGTGGCCAAGATCCCCCTCTGCGGGTATCGAAGCAACCTCACCCATGCCTGATGCGTCCGGATATCGGCAGCCGGAACCCTGCCAGGGGGCGGAGTGGGGGTGAAAGTGGGGAATCCGGTGGGGAACGGTGGGGGCATTGTGGAGCGTCGCCCGCGACGGATTCCGTACCAGAAGGGACTTCCCAGCGAGCCTCGTGAGTGGTAATGGCGGTTCTGACCGTCCTCTTCACTCACGAGCCCGGCGTCGTCGGTTCATCCCAGGAATCCCCGGCCGTCCTAATCGGACACCTCAGCGCTTGCGCTTGTGGCGTCCGTTCATCCCGGACGTGGCGCGACGGCTGACGCCACGCCAGTCCTTGGGCTTCTCCTTCGGTTCCGGCAGGAGCCGGTCGAGACGACCACCCACCCAGAACCCGGCGAGCCAACCAGGGATCACGCTCACGAAGACGAGAAGGATCCACCAGCCGTCGGCGACCGGCCACGAGGGCCGGTCGACCGGGACCACGGAAGATCCGCCCCGCGAACTGTTCTTCTTCCGGTACTTGAACTCTTCGACAGCCACGCTGCCGCTCAGAGCGGAGACCGAGGTGACGATCGTGCTGGAGACCTGTTCTTCACCAGGGGAAACGTTGTCCCACCGGACTTCCGCCTCGCACGAGTACGTCATCCAGGTGTGGACCGCGCTCCTCCCGCACTGCCCGACCTGCGCGGTACCGGTCCTGACAAGCGTTCCCCACGGCTCGAAACCGACCACCCACTGCAAAGAGAACATCAGCCACAGTGTGAGAAGGACGCCGAGTGCGCCCATCACGCCCGGAGGCCACCACCGCGTGCGGCGGGCCCTGTCACCTTGTCCGGTCATCAGCGGCGTCCGCGCTTGCGGCGTCCGTTCATCCCGGACGTGGCGCGACGGCTGACGCCGCGCCAGTCCTTGGGCTTCTCCTCCGGTTCCGGCAGGAGCCGGTCGATGCCCTTGCCCGCGAACCACCCGACGACATAACTCGGGATCAGGCTCACGACGGTGAAGAAGAACCACCACCCGAACGAAAACAACGGCCGCGGCCGGTCGACGGGAACGATGCTGTACTGAAGTGCCCCGTAACGGCCCGCCGACTGATAGGACACCACGTTCACTTCGCCTGACAGGTCCGAAGCCGAGCCGATCACCGAGGTCGTCACCAGCGGCCTGTCCAACGCCTTCCGATCCCACCGCACTTCGGCCTGGCAAACGTGGATCATCCAGAACCGCGCCGGGCTGCGGTGGCACTCCTGAATGCGCGCCACCCCGAATCGGTCCACTTTCCCCTGGTCACTGATCCCCAGCGAAACTCCCAGCGAGAACATGAACCAGGCGCCCACCACGACGAAGACGACGCCCGTGATCATTTTCAACCCGGATCGGCCTCGACGCTTCCGGCCGGGCAGGTCAGTCATCGTCGTCGAGTGAGCCGCTGATCCGGCCGCTGTTGGGCGGCGTGACGCGGCCGCGTTCGGCTGAGCCGCCCTCGTACTGACTGCGGTCTCCGGCGACAGCCTTGCCCGTTTCCTTCCCGATCTTCAGCACGGTGCTGTCGGCGATCTTCCCCGGGACGGAGTTCTCCATTCGGTCCATCCCGCCACGCACGTGTTTGAGCACACGCTCGGCGCCGGTCGCGTCGGAGTCCAGGGCCTTCTTCGCGAGCTTGAGGTTGTCGGCCTTGAAGGAGTCCAAGGTCTTGTCGCTCGCCTTGATCGCCTTGTTCGCCTCGCGCCCCAACTCGGAAGACTTCCGCCCCAGCGCCCGCGCGGCCTCTCGGGCGCGCTCGCTCGACCCTTCGAACCGCTTCACGAACTTCTGGATCGCGCTCAGCAGTTTGCCGAGCTTCTTCTGGATCTTCGCCATGACCTTGACCGCGTCGGCGAAGATGCTCGCCGTGAACGCGGCGACCGAACCGCCGAGCGTGAACCACGACGAAGCGAGTGCCAGGAGGGCACGAGTGATCACGTCGCTGATGAAGCTCGCGATGATGTCGAAGATCAGCGCCCGTGCGGTGGCCACCACCATCCCACCGGTGGTGATCCACTGAGCCGAGTCTTTCGCTTCGGCGGCGACGTCACGCAAAGACTGTGTGTATTGAAGCGCGACACGGCGATAGGCGATCGCCGCGTCACCGTCCCAGCCGGATGTCGTGCTCAGGGAACTTTCGTAGTCCCGGGCAACGGCTTCGAGTTCGGCCGCGATGTTGTTCCAGGTCTGGGCCGCCTGCTGGACCAGATCCGGATCGCCGGTGAGGATCTCCAGTGGTTCGCGGATGAAGTCGAGGTTCTCCATCAGCCAGCCGACCCCGGCCTTCACCAGCTCGCCGAGCGGGTTCAGGACCATCGACAGTGCGTCCAGCCCGACGGAAACGCCGTCCATCGCGAGCGCGAACCCGTCGATGTCTTCGCCGGGCTTGGGCTTCAAGGTGCCGGCCAGGCCTTCGAGACTGTCCGCGAGGCCTGCTCCCTTGAAGTTCTTGTCCTCGTCCTTCTTCTGTGCGACCAGGTTCTGTTCGCTCGGCCGTGCGACCGGTCCTTCGCTCACAGCTTCTTCCCCAGGTCCCGGCTGAGCTGCGCCGCGTCGTCGTCGATCTTCGTGTAGTCCGTGGCCGCCTTCTTCAGCGCGTCGGACAACGCGTCGCCGAGGTTCGCCGCGCTGGTCATCAGCTCGTCCGCGTCGCCCTGGGCGATCTGCAGAACGCCGCCGACGGGCACCGCGCACAGCAGGCCGTAGCCCGCGAAGCCGCCCATGCCGACCTGGTTCGCCGCCGAGGCCGCGCCGCGGATGCGTTCGGCAAGGTCGGCGACCTGGTCCGCGTGTGCCTTCAGCCGTTCCGGCGAGACGCCGTATCCCGGCCCGCTCACGAGCGGCCGGTCCAGTCGACGTTCTGGAAGTCCTCGCCGTCGTCCTCACCGGACGCGGGACGGGAAGGCCGGCGCTTCGGCGGTTCGGGGGCAGGCTCCGTCTCCTCGACGACGAAGCGCGCGGAGTCCGGTTCCGGAGTGGTGGCCTGGGGCTCTTCCCGCGGCGGCAGCGTGCTCTTGATGAAGTCGACCGCGTCGGAGTCCTCACCGGTCAGCCCGGCCATGATCTCCAGGGTCCGGTCCGCAGCCCTGGTCGTCGCCTTGCGGTAGGTGCTCATGATCAGCGACGCGAGCTGGGCCGGCGGCCGTTCCTGCGCCTGCGGCGACAGCGCGAGCGACATCAGGCCACCGCCGGGATTGACCGTCACGGTGACCAGCCGGTCCGGGCTGCTCAAGGTGACGACGTTGTTCTCCAGCTCGGTCTTCGCCTGTTCCGCCTTGGCGAGCAACGCCGCGCTGCGCTGTTCCTGTTCGCGCATCCACTCCTGCGGATCACGCACCTGGCCACCGAACGGCACGGACATTCTCCGACCCCTCCCTCCCCGAGGACCCCTCGGGCTTCTCACAACCTAGCGGTCCGGGTCCAGCAGCGAGGCCAATCGCGCGGCCAGCCGTGGACCGTCCACAGGGGACACGTTCACCCACGCCTGCCCACCGCGGCCCTCGGTCCGTGCCGCGCAGTAAGCGCCGACGTCGGTGTCGAACCAGGTCAGTCCGCCCGCCCGGTGCGCCCGGCCGTCGCGGTCGCGGGTCCGCACGGTGAACTGGCCCGCGCTGTACACCGGCCGGGCCTGGATCGCGAGCACCTCGCGCAACTGGCTGTCCGAAGCCGACGACCGTCCGCCGTCGCCGAACACCGGATCTTCCAGGTCACCGCCGAACCGCGCGGCGGGCAGGCTGATCCCGTAGCCGGGGCCGGGCCGAAGCTCCGGGAGGACGTCGACGATCGCGCCGAACACCTCGCCGTCGCCGATCCCGGACAACGCGATGGTCTGTTCGGGCTGGGTGGCCAGCACGCCGTGCCGCCCGCGCGCGGCCGCGACCGCGCGGAACGGCGCTTCGGCCGTCATATCGGCCAGCGCCTCGCATTCGACGTAGACCTCGGCTCGCGCGAGCAGGTCCAGCCGTGCTTCCAGGGCGGCGTCGAGCCGGTCCCCGTCATAGAGGCCTCGTTCGGCGAGATTCTCGTAGACCGCGCCGCGGATCTCAGCGCGTTCGGATTCCGTGGTGCCGACGCTGCGGACGGACAGCGGCCAAGGCGGGGCCGCGTGCCCCAGGTCGGACCAGAGGACGTCGAACGCCGACGCGGAAACGCGGATCAAGACCGCCCCAGCTCGGGCGGCTTCCCGAAGGAGATCCGCGGGGTCAGCGAATGCAGCGAGGCGTCGCGGGTGTTCATCACGTCGACGGCCTTGCGGCGGGCGGCCTCGGCCTCCGCGTGCTTGGCCTCCATCTCGTCGGCGAGCGCGGCGAGAAGCGCCAGGTTCCCGCCGGCGGCGGCACCGCGGATCATCGCGCCGGGGTCGTAGTCCACCGGCGGCGGCATGTCGGCGCGGGCCCGCGCGGCGGCCTCGGCCTGCCCGGAAACCGCCTGCCCGAGCGCCGACGAGAGATCGGCGGACCAGGTCAGCCAGCCCGACGCCGTGGTGAGCACACCGCGGAGCGCGTCGCCCGCTTCCCCGCGCCAGGTCTCCTGGCTGCTGCCGACCAGCCCGGCCAGGTCGGACGTCGCGTCGTGCATACGCCGCGCGAGCGCGTCCCAGGCGGCACCGATGCCACCTGCCGCCTCGGGGTCGTTGCCCGCTTCGACCTCGGCGGCCAGCGCCTCGTGGCTGTAGGCCTCGTACCGCGTGGCCGCGACCGGGACCTCGCGGCCCGGGGTCTCTCCTTCAGGCAAGGCAGTTCTCCCTACGGAAGTTTGGGTTCGGCCAGTCCCGCCACCTTCACCGCGCGCTCGCAGGCGAGCGGGGTGTCGGTGAAGTTCGTGTTGCTCACGTCGATCTGGACGCTCGCCTTCTCCCCCAGGCCGAGCAGGACCGCGCAGGTCCCGTCGGCGGCCTTCTTGTCGGCGACCTTGAGCGCTTGCCGGTCACCGACCTTGGTCTTCGTGGCGGTCTTGCGCGCGATCTCGAGGTCCGCCAGCCCGTTCCGCTCGTCCACGGTGATGGTGACGCCGAAGGTCGCGGGCACCGTCCAGTCGCAGGCGCGGGCGCCGTTGATCTCCTTCGGCACGCCGGGCACGTTCAACCCGGCCGTCGACCGGTCCTTCGGGTCGAGCAGCGTGCACGGATCCACGTGACCGTCCGGCGCGGGCGCCGAGGACGAGGGAGCCGGGCCGGCACCGTCGTCGGCGGCCGGAATGCGCGCCTGGCCTGCGGCCCCTTGCCCGCAAGCGGACACTGTAAGGACGGAGAGCGCGCCGAAGAGGGCGAAGAGAGGGAAGCGGGAGCGCATGGGGTCAGCCGCCGACACAGTCCACGTCCGCCGCCGCCTGTTCATCCTGTCGGGTGTAGCGGGCCAGCGCCTTCTCGATCCGGTTCTTGAGCGCCTCGAGTTCCTTGCCGAACGCGGTGAGCGCCTCGACCGCGGAGCCGTCGGCACCGATCCCGTACTGCGCCATGAACTTGCCGACCTCGTCCGCGTATCCCCCGCCGAGGGGAACCGTGCGGCCGAGCACCTTGGCCTCCCGGACCATCTGGCCGACCACGTCTTGCAGGGCGGAGATCTTCACGTGGGCATCCGCCGCCAGCTCCGGGGCGACCGCGAACCCGCTCAAATCGAACCGGGGTTTGGCGGTTCTCACGTCGCTCATGTGCGATTACGCCTCTCCGTAGTCGGACGACCTCGCAACGGAGCATACGACAAAACCCGGTGTCAGCGGGAGCACCTGAAAACACGCTCAACTCACCCGATCGAGGTAAGGTCTCCGGTTGCACAGAGTCATCGACTGGGGTTGGCGGGGTTCCCCCCAAGAGTTCGCCCGAGTTTGACACACTTCGTGGGAGGCTGACCGCTGCCCGGGGGACCTGAATCAGGTCCGGCAGCAGACCCAGCGGACATCCAGCCACGCGGCATCAGGAGGTCGAGTGACGTCGAGAATCCAGTCTGCGACGCCCGGCGAACAGCAGGGCGAGCAGGCAACCGGGCAAGCGCCGTATAACACGGCCGCGGGCTCGGTCAGCGGACCGCAGAACGGCCGTGACGGCCGTGCGTCGCTGGACGAACTGCACGAGACGGCGCGGCGGATCGCCGCCAACGTCGAGCGGGTACTGGTCGGCAAACCCGACGTCATCCGCATCGCTCTCGTGACCCTCCTCGCCGAAGGCCACCTCCTCGTCGAAGACGTCCCCGGGGTCGGCAAGACCTCGCTGGCCAAGGCGCTGGCCCGCTCGATCGACTGCACCGTCAGCCGGATCCAGTTCACCCCCGACCTGTTGCCCAGCGACGTCACCGGGGTGTCCATCTACAACCGGCAGAGCGGCGAGTTCGAGTTCCGGCCCGGCCCGGTGTTCGCGAACATCGTGGTCAGCGACGAGATCAACCGCGCCTCGCCGAAGACGCAGTCCGCGCTGCTCGAATGCATGGAAGAGCACCAGGTCACCGTCGACACCTCGACCTACCATCTCGAAGAGCCGTTCATGGTGATCGCCACCCAGAACCCGATCGAGATGGAGGGCACCTACGCGCTGCCCGAGGCCCAGCGCGACCGGTTCACCGCGCGGGTGTCCATCGGCTACCCCGACCAGCAGGCCGAACTGGCCATGGTCGACGAGCACGCCGGGCACAACCCGCTGGCCGACCTCGAACCCGTCTCCGACCGCGAGTCGGTGCAGCGGCTGATCGAGACGGTCCGGTCGGTGCACATCTCGCCGGAGGTCCGCCGGTACGCCGTCGAGCTGGTCTCCGCGACCCGGCAGGCGCCGGAGATCCGGCTCGGTGCCTCGCCCCGGGCGACGTTGCAGCTGGTCCGCGCCGCCCGTGCGCAGGCCGCGCTTTCCGGCCGCGAGTTCGTCGTCCCGGACGACCTGCACACGGTCGCGATCCCGGTGCTGGCACACCGCATGGTGCTCACCACCGAGGCGCACGCCGCCCGCCGGTCGGCCACCGACGTGGTCCGCGCGATCCTGCACCGCGTTCCCGTTCCGCAGGGCTCGAACCACCGCTGAGTAAAGGAATACGGGGCCCATGCTGCGTGCTCTGTCCGGCCTGACCACACGCGGCCGCTGCCTCCTCGCCGCCGGCGTAGCCGCGGCGGCTTGCTCGTTCGTGCTCAACGAACGGGATCTGCTGCGCGTCGCGGTGTTCGTCGTCGCCCTGCCGCTGCTGGTCGCCTTCTTCATCTCGGCGACCCGGCTGAAGCTGGGCGCGGCGCGCGCGCTGCGCCCGGACCGGGTCTCGGTGGGCTCGCCCGGCGAGGTCCAGCTGGAACTCTGGCGGAACGGCAGGCTTCCCGCGGGTGAGGTGCTGCTCGAAGACGGCGTGCCCTACGCGCTGGGTTCGCGGCCGCGGTTCGTCGTCGAACGGCTGCCGCACGACCGGCGGGTCGCGCTGCGGTACCCGCTTCAGCCGGTGCTGCGCGGGATCCAGCAGGTCGGCCCGCTGCGGGCGACGATCACCGACCCGTTCGGGCTGTGCGAGTTCGAACGCGAGCTGATCGGGCATTCGCGGCTGGTCGTGGTGCCGAAGGTGGCAGGCCTGTGGGGCCTGCCCAGCGGTGCCGGGATCGGCGCCGGTGACGACGGCAGCATCCGCCTGCACGCCGGGCAGGGCGAGTCGGACGTGATCGTCCGGCAATACCGACAGGGCGACGACCTGCGGAAGGTCCACTGGCGCTCGACCGCCCGCCGCGACGAGATCATGGTCCGCGTCGAGGAAAGGCCCTGGCGTGGCGGCACCACCGTGCTGCTCGACCACCGCGCGGCCGCGCACCACGGCACCGGCCCCGCCGCGAGCCTCGAATGGGCGGTCTCGTTCGCCGCTTCCGTCTCGCTGCACCTGCGCCGCTCCGGTCACCGCGTCCGGTTGATCACCGAACACGGCCAGACCCTGGCCGACACCCCCGGCGAGGGTGGCGAGCACTACGACAACGTCGTGCTCGACGTCCTCGCCGCGCTCCAGCCCGCGCACCAGCGCGACATCACCCTCGGCCACGACCCGGCCGAAGGTCAGGAACTCATCGCGGTGCTCGGCACCGTCAGCAACGAATCCGTGCACGAGCTGTCCCGCTACCGCCCGCGCGGGATCCGGAGTCTCGCCGTGCTGCTCGACACCCCCGGCTGGTCCTCCGGCGTCAACCGGCCCGAAACCCGGGCCGCCGCCACCGAAGAGTCGGTGGCGCTGCTGCGCGCCGCGGGCTGGGGCGTCGTCGTCGCCGGCCCCGGTTCGCCCATGCCGCAGGTGTGGGCCGAGCTCTGCCAGACCGCCACCCGCCGGGGCACGCTGATCGGAGGCGGCCTGTGACCGCGACCGCGCCACCTCGGCCGCACACCCCCAAACCGCGTCCCGCGGCACCGCCACCGGTCTGGACGAGCAGTGTGCTCGCGCCGATCGCCGCCGGGCTCGCCACGCTGTTCGCCTCCACCTCGCTCACCGGCGTCGTCTCGGGCTGGGCTTGGTTCGGCTACCTGCTGGTCGCCGTCGTGCTGATCGCCTCCACCGGACTCGCCCTGCGCTCGCTGCGCGCGCCGACCATCGTCGTCGGCCTCGCGCAGCTGCTGGTGCTGCTGTTCCTGATCACCGGGGCGTTCACCACCAGCGGGATCCTGAAGATCATCCCCGGGCCGGACGCGCTCGAAGAACTGCGCGGCGTGCTCTCCGCCGCGGCCGAACAGATCCGTGTCGGGCTGCCCCCGATCGAGGGCACCCCGCCGATCCTGTGCCTGATCACCATCGCGATCGGCCTGGTCGCGGTACTGGTCGACACCCTGGCCGTGGCCGCCTCCGCGCCGGCCGCGACCGGTCTGGTGCTGCTGTGCGTCTACGCCGTACCCGCCGCGCTGGCCGAAGAAATGCTGCCGTGGTGGACGTTCCTGCTCGGCGCGGCCGCGTTCGCCGGGCTGCTCGCCGTCGACGGCAACCATCGGCATCGCCGCTGGCGCAACCGGGAAGCACCAGGACTGGGCAATTCGGCGAGCACGCTGTCCGCTCCGGTCGGCGTGGTGGCCGCCGCGATCGCGATGGGCCTGGTGCTGGGCACGGCCGTCACCGGTGTCGGCACGGTCGGCAGGCTCCCCGGCGCCGAGGGAGGCGGCCGCGGCGGGGCGGGCGGCTTCGGTGTCGAGCCGTTCACGCAGCTGCGCGGCCTGCTCGACCAGGGTGAGAACGTCGAACTGTTCAAGGTCTACGGGATGGGCGCGGACAAGAAGCTGCTGCGCGCGTTCACCCTCGACACCTACACGCCGAACAAGGGCTGGGGTCTGGCGCAGAACGGCCGCGCCCAGCAGGGGGTGCAGGCCAACCAGCCGCTCCCGCCGGTCAAGGGCGACGACGGGTCCGGACCCGCACGCGAGATCCGGATCGAACCGACGAACTGGGTCGACAACTGGCTGCCGATCTACGGTGTGCCGCGGACGCTCACCGGGCTGGCCGACAACTGGCTGTACGACCCCGTCGGCGGCGCCGTGTTCACCACGACCAAGCAGAACGCGCCCGCCTACACCGAGACCGCGGCGATCAAGGAACCGTCGAAGGACGAACTCCGCCGGGACGACGCCCAACTGGCCGAGGTGCCGCCGCAGTTCGTCCAGGTCGATCGCGTCGACCCCAGGGTGGCCGCGAAGGCCAGGCAGCTGACGGAGAACGAGTCCAACAACTTCGACAAGGCCCAGGCGATCTGGTCGTTCTTCACCGCGCAGAACGGCTTCGTCTACGACACCAAGACCGCCGAGGCCACCGACTCCGACGCGCTCGCCGACTTCATCCTCAACGGCAAGCGCGGGTTCTGCGAGCAGTACGCGTCCGCGATGGCCGTGATGCTGCGGTCGGCCGGTATCCCGTCCCGCGTCGCCATCGGTTTCACCTCGGGGACGCCGAAGGGCGATCACCTCTCGATCAGCTCCGAGGACGCGCACGCGTGGGTCGAGGTCTACTTCCAGACGAAGGGCTGGGTCAGCTTCGACCCGACCCCGCTGCTCGACGGCCGCGCGGTCGTCCCGCCGTACCTGCAGACCAACCCCTCCAGCACCTCGGCCAACGACACGCAGGAAGTGCCGAGCGCACCGAAGCCGAGCGTCCCCGCGACCGGCACGCCCCGCGACCCGGGCGCGGACCCCAACGCCGACGGCGGCGCGAACCAGCAGGAGGAAGAGCCGCTGTGGCCCGCGATCCTCGCCGGGATCCTCGGTGGGCTGGCGGCCGCGCTGACCGTGGTCACGATCGTGCGGTCGCATCTGAGATACCGGGCGCTGATGCGCTCGGCGCCGTCACGCTCCCCGGAGGCGCCCGCCCCGGTGCGGGAGGACGGCGGGTTCCTGGACAACGAGAACGTGACGAACTGGCTGCCGCTGATCGTGATCGGGCTGTGGGTGACGGCGTTCGCGTTCCTGGCGGCTTGGGTGTCGTGGTGGTTCGCGCTGGCCCTGGTGGTCGTCCTCGGCGGGTTGGGCACACCGACGGCGATCCGGGAGATCAAGCGACGGCTGCGGTTGCAGAAGATCGCGTCCCACTCCCCCGCCGCGGCCGACGCGGCCTGGCGCGAACTGCTGGACGAGTGCGCAGACCGCGGCCTGCCGCTCTCCGGCGGTGACACGGTGCGCGTGGCGGGCCGGAAGGTCGTCGAGAAGCACCGCCTCGACGAGGAGGGCCGTTCCGGGCTGCGGACGGTCATCGGTGTCGTGGAGAAGTCCTGGTACTCGGACAAGCCGGTGGACGACCAGGCCCTGGGCCCGGCGTTCGACGAGGTCCGCAAGAGCCTGAAGCGGAACGCGCCCATGTCGTGGAAGGGCCGCCTGTTCCCGCGGTCGCTGAGGCGACGGGACAAGTAGGCCGGGCTTGCTTGCGGTACCTCGCGACAGAGGTGTCGTGATGCCCCCGATGTGGCGTTGGGGACGTTGAGCG